>JAUSTR010000030.1 GCA_030812955.1 Bacillus alveayuensis | reverse complement strand
ACAAGCTGCATGATTTCTGTTTTTAAAAATACAATTAAGAAATTCTGTAGGTTTTTGTATTTTTAAAAAGAGCAATTATGAAATTGGCTCAATTAAGAAATTCTGTAGGTTTTTGTATTTTTAAAAAGAGCAATTATGAAATTGGCTCAAAATAGTGTAAATTATTGTTTTCATATTTTTCCGCTTCCTTCAACTCTAATTTTCGTGGTTGAAAAGCACCGTTTCCTGCAGTAATCAACACAGATTTTGAAAAATGAACCCCTTTATTTGTCTCAAGAATAAAAGAGCCCTCTTCTTGCTTTATGACTTTTTCAACTGTTTCATTTAAACATACAGTTGGGTGAAATTGTTCCATTTGCTTTGTTAAATTATCAACTAATTCTTGGGCGCGAATCTTCGCAAATCCTGCGACGTCATATATATATTTTTCAGGATATAATGCTGCCAGCTGACCTCCTAATTGTGGTAAACTTTCAATTAATTTCACGGACATTTGACGCAGCCCAGCATAAAAGGCTGCGAACATTCCAACTGGCCCGCCACCAATAATCGTGATGTCATACATATGATTTTGTTTCATAAACCCACTCCTGTTCGTCATGTAAAAACAAGTAATACACAAATGCTCCCACACGAAGGCAGCATATTCAATACACAAAGAAATTATTCGTATTGGGAGCATACGAGAAAAATCGCTTGTCGCCATTACACGCTGAGTGCATTATTCTTTCTCTTATCTACTATTCTGATCGCTTTTCCTTCTGATCTAGGAATACTTTTCGGACTATTGACAACAATATCCATGGATACTAAGCAAGTCGATTTCATTAAGTGAGAAATATTCTTTTTCAGCGCTCCAACCTTTTCATGATTTAAATCTTGGCTAATACTGCGGAAAAATTCATCACCTAATTCAACATGTAAAATAGCATTATCTAATGGTCCTTTTTTCACTAGATGAATTTGATAATGAGGTGCAAGTTCGCTAACTTGAAGCAATGCCCGCTCTACCTCAGATGGAAATACATTCACCCCACGTATAATTAACATATCATCTATGCGTCCTTTGACCCGGGACATTCTGACAGATGTTCTTCCGCAAATGCATTTTTCTCTAGTTATTGAGCCTATATCTCCAGTGCGATATCTTATAATTGGAAAAGCTTCTTTCGTCAAACTAGTAAAAACTAATTCCCCTTCTTCTCCATCCTGAACAGGCTCTAGCGTTTCTGGATTGATCACTTCGACTAGAAAATGGTCATCTGCAATGTGCAAACCATCTTGTGCTTCATGACATTCAATAGCAACCCCAGGCCCCATTACTTCACTTAACCCATATATATCTATTGCTTTAATATCAAATGTATTCTCTAAAGTTGCCCTCATCTCTTCAGACCAAGGTTCTGCACCAAAAATTCCATATTTTAAACTTGTTTTTCTAGGATCTATTCCTAATTCCATCATTTTTTCTGCTATGTTTAAAATGTAAGAAGGGGTTCCAGCGATACCTCTAGGTTTAAAATCTTCTATAATCATAATTTGTCTTTCTGTATTACCGCCAGATGCAGGTATCGTAGCAACCCCTAACTCTTCTGCACCAAAATGCAGACCAAGTCCTCCTGTAAACAAGCCATATCCATACGCATTATGGAAAATATCTCCTTTTTGTCCACCTGCTGCAACAATCGCTCGTGCTACTATTTCTGACCAATTTTTAATATCATTTTTCGTATAGGCGACAACAGTTGGTTTTCCACTTGTTCCAGATGAAGCATGAACGCGTACTACTTCGTCTTTAGAAACAGCTAATAAACCAAAAGGATAGTTATCTCTTAAATCCTTTTTCTTTGTAAAAGGAAGCTTTGTAATATCATTTAAACTTTTAATGTTGTCAGGCTTTAAACCTAGCTCATCAAATTTTTTTCGATAAAATTCCACATTGTGATACACTCTATTAACTGTTTGTTGAAGTCGTTCTAATTGAATTTTTTCTTTCAACTCCGGTGAAACCGCTTCCATTTCCTGATTGTAAATCAATATAACCCCTCCCATTTCCCCTATCTTTTTATAACATTTTATGAACGAATTTTTAATTTTTTGTTACAAAATTAATATATTATGCTGCGTGTGATATGTCAACAGTATATTCTGAAAATTATATATAATGGGAAAAATTGTGTTGATCGTTATCATATCAGTAACGAATACTCGAAACTTTCATTTACAACAGCAAAAAGTTATGATATTTTTAATATTAATAATTATTGCCAATTAAAAGAATCATTTCTCATATTTATTTCATATATAATACGATTATTTTTATTTTGTTACAAAGGAGAGGAAAAATGAATAATTTAGATGAAAAAAGTTTTCACCAAACATATTACGAAGAAATTGTAAAAAAATTAAAAGAAGATCCTTACGCCAGCTTTTTAGGTATTCAGCTTACGGAATTAAAGGAAGGATATGCACAAGCGGAGCTTACAATACAAGATCACATGTTAAATGTTCACGGTACAGCCCATGGTGCCGTTATTTTTGCCCTTGCTGATTATGTTTTTGCTGCCGCAAGCAACTCGTACGGAAAAACAGCAGTAGGCATCTCCACCACTACTAGCTTTATGAATCCTGGCATATCTGGCTCTACTTTAAAAGCAACTGCTGTAGAGCAAAAAAGAAATCGAAAATTAGCTTGGTATCAAATCCATGTGGAAAGCAATAAGAACCTTTTAGCAACGATGGAAGGAATTGTTTACCGCAAATCGAGTCTGTTCATTGACGCAGAGGAAGCATAAGAACATGAATTAGATTCCATATTGGAGAGATCCAATAAACAATCACCCATATCATTTTGTTATCTTTCGGGAGCAATATTCTTTTTAGAACATCGAATTAAATATTTTTTCAATTATATGTTAGAAGTAACGCCTCCTGCTCTAACTCCATTTGGCAGGGGGTAATTTTATTAATATGTTCCTTTCCCTAATTTCCTTTCCTTATACAAGAAATGCTCTTTTCCTCTACCAATATAAACTCTCCATCCCCTTTTTCATTATTGTTCTTCTTGCTGAAATGTCTTTTTTATTGTGCTGATTCTTTTTCGATTGCCTTTTCTATTTAATGCACACATTTATAACAAAATACGACTTATGTGATTATTATTGTTACATGAAATATACAAAAATTTATGTTATAAAACTTTTCTTTCTAATCACCGAAGTCTCTTAAATAGCAGAATAATTGGATAAAAAAGAAAAATATTCAGAATATTCCTGTTTACAAATGACATACTCTATGCTACATTCTTTTTAGTAATGTAAGGGTTTTCATATATTTCGTTAATAATGCGTATCATTTTTTTATGTAATAACACCTTTCTTAAAAAGCGTTTCCTACCTCTATATAAAAGCGTCTACTTTTCTTGCCATTTTGTTTCTTGTCTTTACTTTCATTACTACTAATGCCTAATTTTAAGGTTATAGAATTCACAATTCAATAATCGAAAATTCGAAATATTGTTGACTTTTAAAATAGTCGACATTATTATACTAATTAGACTTCTGTCGTGTAAAAAACGTTATATAACATTTTATTATGTTTTTTACGCAGCATTTAGGGAGGGACTTAAGATGGGAGATTTTTTACAGTTTACATTAACAGGGTTAACAATAGGGAGTATTTATGCCATTGTCGCTCTAGGCTTTGTTACGATTTACAGCGTGACAAAGGTTATCAATCTAGCTCAAGGTGAATTTGTTATGCTAGGCGGAATGGGCATGTATTCTCTTTTATCTGCCGGAATACCATACTGGCTCGCCTTTTTTGCCACGATTGCAATTGTGATGATCATTGGTTGGCTTATGGAATTCACACTTGTTAGAAGAGTAAAAACGGCAGATCCGATCAGTTTAATCATTTTGACAATTGGCGCCGCAATTTTTATTCGTGGGATTGCAAGTGTTATTTGGGGAAAGGACCAAGTACGGATTGCACCATTTACTGAAAATGATCCCATTACAATTGCTGGAGCCACAACTACACCTCAAGGGATTTGGGTCATTTTGATTATGCTTGTAGTCGTTTTTGCCCTTTATATCCTAATTGATAAAACGATTGTTGGTAAAGCGTTCCAGGCTTGTTCTGTTAATCCTTTAGCAGCACGATTAATGGGCGTTCGCCCTAAAAAAATGTCATCGTTTTCATTTACTTTAAGTTCAGCTCTTGGCGCCTTAGCTGGTCTTGCCATCGCGCCGATTATGTTTCCGTCATATGATGTTGGAATCATGCTTGGTGTGAAAGGGTTTTCAGCAGCCATATTAGGTGGACTAGGAAGTGCTCCTGGTGCTGTTATTGGAGGTCTGATGATTGGATTTTTGGAAGCTTTTGGAGCAGGATACATTAGTTCTGGACTGAAAGACGCAATAGCGTTTGCAGCTATTCTTCTCATCCTCTTAATACGTCCAAGCGGTATTTTAGGCGAAAAAAGCGTTGGTAAAGGAGGCTTATAATGAGGCTTGAAGGCGTTCAACAAACAAAATGGACAGGGGTACTCATTTTCGCAATACTCGTTTTTCTTTTCCCACTAGTCGTTACACAATCTTTTTATTTAACCCAAGCCACATTCGCCGGCATTTATGCTATTGTTGCGATCGGTCTTGGATTACTAATGGGTTATGCTGGACAAATTTCCCTCGGACAAGCGGCATTTTACGGCATCGGTGCTTATACGACTGCCGTTTTGACAACAACATTCGGATGGAGTCCTTGGTTGAGTTTATTATGTTCCATTCTTTTTCCAGCAATTGTTGCTTTTATTATGGGGTATACAATGGCTCGCCTTAGTGGTTATTACTTGGCAATGGCAACACTCGCTCTTGGCATTATCGTTCATACGTTATTGGTCGAATGGCGTGATGTCACAAAGGGAGCATCTGGATTATATGGAGTTCCTCAAATTCACTTATTCGGTGTTACTTTTACCCAAGGAATCTCTTATTATTACTTCGTTTGGACATTTACGATCATCGTTCTCATCATTTCGTTAAATATCGTTCATTCTAGAGTAGGAAGAGCACTTAGATCGATTCATGATAGTGAAATTGCATCAAGTTCAATGGGGGTAAACACCGGCAAATATAAAATGCAAATCTTCATTTTAAGTTCTATGTTTGCTGGACTTGCCGGATGGCTGTTTGCTCATATGAGTTATAGCATTTCACCTTCATCGTTCACGCTCAATACATCCATCATTTTCTTAACGATGATTGTTTTGGGAGGAAGCGGAAGTGTTTGGGGAGCTATTTTCGGAACTATTTTGATTAAAATTGTCGGCATCATCATTCATATTCTAAGTGAACAATTTCCTATTATTACAAGCGACTTTGAACATGTCATTTATGGATTGATTTTAATGCTCGTGATTATCTTCTTGCCACGCGGATTATTCCCTGCCGCTGTGGATTGGATTCAATCGCTGCAATTAAAAAAATGGGAGAAAAAAGTACAGCAAAAAGAGGTATATCCTGATTGAGAGGTGAGCAGTTTGCTAGAGGTCAAATCTGTTACGAAAAAATTCGGGGGTGTCATCGCAAATCAAGATGTGTCCTTTACGATCGAAGAAAATCAAATTGTTGGTTTAATTGGGCCAAATGGTGCTGGTAAAAGTACGTTGTTTAATATGATTTCATCAATTTTTCCACCAACTACAGGAGAAATATTTTTTTTAGGAACTAGAATCGACCAAATGCCTGCTTTCAAGGTGGCGCCATTAGGAATTTCTCGTACTTTTCAAAATTTGCAAGTATTTAAAAATATGACATTGATTGAAAATGTGATGGTTGGCCAACATATCCAAACAAAGACAAGTATACTTGGAGCTGCATTACTGCTTCCTAGTTCGAGAAAAGAAGAGAAAGTCATGTATGAAGAAGCGATGAAGTATTTACAGTTTGTCGGCCTTGATTCCCTTTATAACCATAAAGCAGGAAGCCTCGCCCTTGGTAAGCTTCGTCTGCTTGAATTAGCGAGAGCACTAGCAACTAAACCGAAATTATTATTGCTTGATGAAATCGCAGCTGGCCTCAATCATAAAGAAACGCAGGAAATGAGTGAATTAATTAAAAAAGTGAGAGATACTGGCGTTACCGTGTTTGTTGTAGAACATGACATGGATCTTGTCATGAGCATTTGCGACAAAATTATTGTGTTAGATCAAGGAATGAAAATCGCTGAAGGAACACCTAAAGAAATTCAAACAAACGAAGCCGTTATCACTGCCTATTTGGGCACTGACATAGATGAGGAGAAGGAGGAGGTGATTGGATCATGAGCGGGGAGCAAGTAATGCAAGTAGCAAATTTATCCGTCAGCTATGGACCCATTCAAGCATTAAGAAATGTATCTTTATCCATTAATAAAGGAGAAATTGTCGCACTATTAGGAGCAAATGGAGCTGGAAAAACAACATTATTGAAAGCGATTTCTGGCCTTTTAAAACCAACGAATGGAGAAATAATTTACAAAGGTGAAAATATTACCGGAATGGAAGCAGAGAAAATTGTAGAAAAACATCTCATTCATGTACCTGAACATAGACAAATCTTTTCCACATTAACAGTGCTAGACAATTTATATTTAGGTGCTTATCACCATCGAAAAAAATCTAAAAAAAAGGATATTGAAGAAAAAATAAAACGCGTTTTTGAGTTATTTCCTATCTTAAAAGAACGAAAAGATCAGCTTGGGGGAACGATGTCTGGTGGTCAACAACAAATGCTTGCCATTGCGCGAGGGGTAATGGCTGATCCTGACCTGTTGCTGCTAGATGAGCCTTCACTTGGTCTAGCTCCACTTATTGCAAGAGATGTACTCGAGCTCGTCCGCGATTTACGCAATAAATTTGGCACAACTGTACTATTAATCGAACAAAATGTTGTTGCTTCTTTAAAAGTCGCGGATCGCGGCTACGTTATTTCTCACGGAGAAATTGTGAAAAGTGGAAGCTCTCAAGAACTTTTAAATGATCCTGAAGTAAAAGAGGCCTATTTAGGTCATGCAGTAAGCTAAAAATAAGAGGGGGAAAGGGAATGAAAAAATTATCTTTTAAACTATTTTTTGCAATGATGATGGTATTCATTTTATCAGCATGTTCTGGAAATGGTGAGAAAACAAGCGGGGAAAATAGTTCTGAAAAACCGGAAGAATATAAGATTGGAGTCATTTATTCAAAAACTGGTCCAAACAGTCCACTAGGAGAACCAGAATGGAACACGACAAAGTTAATTGAAGAAAAAATTAACGCAGATGGCGGGATTAACGGAGTACCTTTAAAAATTGTGATGGCTGACGATGAGTCCAGTCAAGAAAAAGCAACACAAGAAATGAATCGTTTAATTAATGACGAAAACGTTCTTGTCGTCTTAGGTTCTTCTGGCAGCGGCGAAAGTCTTGCCATGAAAGGGATTGCCATGCAACAGCAAGTTCCTATGATTTCCGCAGCAGCTAGCACCCACATTGTAGAACCAGCAGAAGAGTCAAAATGGGTGTTTAAAACTCCACATTCAGATGTTCATGCCGTTGAAAGAATTTATATGTATTTAAATGAACAAGGAATTAGCAAAATTGGTACAATCGTCGACTCAAACGCTTTCGGTTCAAGCGGATTGGAGCAGTTAGAAAAATTAGCAGAAAAGTATAATATTGAAATCGTCGCAAAAGAAATTTATAACACACAAGACCCTGATATGAGTGCACAAGTTACGAGAATTAATAGTTCAAAAGCAGAAGCAATTGTTGTTTGGGGTACAAATCCTGGTCCTGCTGTCATTGCGAAAAACGTACGCGATTTAGGGATTGATCTCCCAATTATCGGAAGCCACGGAATTGCAAACCAAAACTTTATTAAATTAGCTGGAGAAGCAGCAGAAGGAGTCGTCATTCCAACTGGAAAATTACTGTTCCCAGATCAAATTCCACAAGACGATGTTCAGTATGAAGTCATTTCTTCTTTTTATAAAGATTACACAGAAAAGTTTGGCAGTGAGCCAACAAACTTTGGTTCCTATGGATATGACAATTTAATGTTAGTGATCGAAGCATTGAAAAATGGTGCAACAGATCGAGAATCCATTCGTGATTATTTAGAAAACAACATTAAAGATTGGGTTGGTGCAACTGGTGTATATAACTTTTCCGAAAAGGATCATAATGGTCTAAAAGCAGACAGTCTAGTTATGGCCGTAGTAAAAGACGGTAAATGGACACTACTTGAAAGTAAATAATCGTTTAACATCAAATAAATATCACCCCTACTCAGGTTATGGAAGCCTGGGAGGGGGTTCATTTATCTTTCAGACTATTGCTATCTAGGAGGGGAATCATGAAAACTGTCAATCTTCTTGAAGTCATTAATGGAATAAGTGAACCGCCAGCATGTGATCAGACGCTTGGTGTCAAAGTTATCGAAGCAAAAGACGGATATTCTAAAGGCGTTTGGACCATTAAGGAACATCTTTTAAATGGCAATGGAGTGATTATGGGAGGTTTTATAGGAGCAGCAGCTGACATTATGATGGCTTATGCCATCTCTTCCTTATTAACAGAAAATCAAACATTTGCCTCTATTAATTTACAAACAACTTTTCATCGACCTACATTTCCTGGAGAAGTCATGATTGAGGCAAAGGTTGAAAAATTTGGTCGTACGATCAGTTATTTAACAGCGTCGCTAAAACAAAACGAGAAAGAGATTGCAAGCGTAACCTCCTCTATCATGATTATGGAAAAGAAGGGATAACAGGCGTGTTGATTAACCAATAATAACCAGTTGAGATGGCTCTATTTCTAGCTTTTCTGCCGGAGTCGGCAAGCGAATCGCTTGCCGACTAGGCATGCGTATATAATGTGAAATTTTATATTGGGGATTTTATCATCGACTTTCACAATCGTTAAGAAGGAATTTTCATAAGCTACGTGGAATAAGGTGTACGAAGTACATGATACAACTAGAAACTATAAACGTTGACATCCGGTCTTTGAATAATAAAATGCAAGCCAAGCGGGGATGGTGATTTTTTGAAAAAGCTGCACAGAGGCTGGTGGATTCTCTTTTTTATCGTTTTGAGCGTTCTTGCATGCTTGGGGTTCGGAAGGTTCGCACTGGGAGCGATCCTTCCATTTATGAAAGATGGTCTACGCCTCAGTTATGGGGAAACGGGCTTGGTCGCTTCCTCCGTATTTTTGGGGTATTTAATCAGTGTGACAACGGTCGGTCATTTTGTTTTAAGATACCGGCCGAAGAAGGTCATCGTAGCATCCTTGTTTGCCATTGCTTTCGGAATGGTGGTCAATGCGAATGCTGCGAGCTTTTGGACGGCGTATTTCGGTTCTTTTCTGATAGGGATTGGTTCTGGTGGGGCTTACATTCCGTCACTGGGCCTGTTGGGACAATGGTTTTCGCGGGAGAGGAAAGGAATGGCGCTTGGCATTGCAATGGCTGGGGCAGGGATCGGCATCGTATTCAGCGGCCTTGCGGTTCCCGCTCTTGTCGGGATTGATCCCGTTAGCGGCTGGCGTTATAGCTGGTATATTCTCGCCGCTGGTGTAGTCTTGATTTCCCTCGCCAACTGGATGACAATCCGCAACGATCCAAGTGAACTTGGCCTTAAGCCGATAGGGGAAACCGATGACAAATCCAAACCCACTACAAAAAAAATCGGTATCGGCAGTGCGCGGAACCAAGTTTATAAAAACAAATTCATTTGGTTGATCGGATTGAACTATTTAGCTTGGGGATTCAGCTACATTATCTTCTCCACCTTTTTGGTCGATTATTTAATGACAGATGTTGGCTTTGATAAACAACTGGCCGGCACCTATTTTTCCATTGCTGGCATTGTCAGCATCATCAGCGGATTTTTATGGGGAAGTATATCAGACCGCTTCGGACGGATGATGACTCTCGCTGTCGTCTTTGGCATTCAATGTTTCATGCTACTAACCATTTCGTTCACCTCTTTCCCATCCTTGCTGTTAGCATCTATCATTTTATATAGCTTGACGTTATGGGGTGTGCCAACGATCATGAATGCAAGCGTCAGTGATTTCGTCGACACTTTGTTTGTTCCAATCGCGATGGGCTTCATTACATTGTTTTTCAGCATCGGTCAATTCATCTCACCTATGGTTACTGGATTTCTCATTGACATGTCCGGCAGCTATTTCCCAGCACTTTTATTGTCTGCCACCGTTTCCATGCTTGGGGGCTTTGGATGTGGAAGGCTGTATAAACTGACAAACCGTGGCCAGAACCTTCCTAATAATGAAGGAAAAGCAACATATCAAACAGTTAAACAACAAGATTAATCGAATTGATTATATTATTGTAGATTTTCGATTGAGTGTTTGTTTTCACTACCTCGTTTCATAGAAAAGAGTGAAATTAAAGCAGATGACTAAAACTAGAATCGATTATAGATTCGAGCTTCCATCTGCTTTAATTTAACGTTGTTCAGAAAAAATAGACCCTGTATTCCAGACCCCATCAATTCTTATTCCTACGCCACTTATATTTTCCATTCGCAATAAAGTCGTGCACGAATCACTGATTATTCTGATTTTTGTCGAATTTTTCTAACAGAACTTTATTCTATTTAAGATAAATAATATATAGATCTAGGTGCCAGAAATACCTAGAAGTACGCATTATCAATCGCTTCAACATGTTGAGTTTAATCGTAATCGAGAAAACAAGGAACTAACAGACAAAATCATCGAAATTCATGCAGTAAGCTAGCAACGCTATGGTGCCTCCAAAATTCATATCACTTTAGGGTAGTGTGTATTGGTTTGCAAAATGGAAACGATTAAAAAAGAAAATACTGCCATAACTCCTGTTTATATCGTCCAGCGATTAAAAAATATAAAGAAATGGAATACGCTGTTTATCATCATTTCGCCTTTCATGTACGTTGTCGATCTAGTCAGATGATATCCGTCGGTACCTGCAACAGGATTATACATAGGGGGATTTATTTATGTTTTTGCCATACTTAAGTATAAACTATTTTCACATTCAGCTTTCATACGACAATTTTTCTGATATGAAGTACCTCTTAAAGTCGAAAAAGCTGAACAAATCGTGTTTACGTAAAGACTTTGAAAGATTAGGATAAAGTATAAGATAGCGGAAGGAAGATATAAATGATACATATTCTGCTTGGCGCTTCACCTTCGGGGAGTTTAAAAATGGTCTTAAGGGATTTAGATTTAGATGTGGAGAAAAAAGAGCGCGTCATTTCTTTTTGGGAAACATTCTCGGTAGGTCCGATCTGGAGACTGCATGAAGACATTGGAAAAGAAGCGAGATTTAATTGGATAAAAAATAATTTGACGGATGCATACAATGAGTTTCATGAGTATGAACAAAACTTTCAAAAAACAGTCAATGAAATAACAGCGATTCCAGAAGGATCACCTATTATGATATGGATTTCTGACAACGCTCATGAACAGACCGGATTGCGATTTGTTTTATATCTATTGAAGAATAAAAATAATGACATCTTCCTCATCAACACGACAAAGGTATATGGCGAGCTTTTTAAGAAACGAAAAGAAAAATATACTGTTTTGGATACAGGTGAAATTCCTCCTGAAAAGCTCCGATTCATATATGAACAAAGTAAAAATGAACCGCCTCTTTCCCAACATGAAAGAGAGAATTTTGAAAAGGAATGGCTCGCTCTTGCAAATACTCACGAAGTATTACGAATTTGGCAAAACGGAACGATACACAGCGTTTCGGAAGATTATTATGATCTTTTCATAATAAACAGAGCGAAAAAGCTGCATAACGAAATGAAGACGAAGGATTTTATGAAATCAGTTAGACTAATCGGTGAAGTACTGGGGCATCTAGACCAATATGTAGGAGATGAATTCTTGGAATATCGGCTAAGAAAGCTGATTGAAAAGAGAGCTTTTGAAATGGAAGGCAGTCTGGAAGCTATGGCCTTCTATAGTGTTAAATTGCGATAGGAAAGTGGTGAAATATGATTTACGCCATTATTTTATTTATTCTTGCTGGTTTAGCTGAAATTGGCGGAGGGTACTTAGTCTGGCTATGGATACGTGAAGGAAAACACTACTTGTACGGAGTTATTGGTAGTATGATCTTGGTTCTATATGGGCTGATCCCTACTTTGCAAAACTTTCCTACATTCGGTAGAGTATATGCCGCTTATGGCGGCGTGTTTATTATTCTTTCTGTTTTGTGGGGATGGTGGGTCGATAAAAAAACTCCTGATATTTACGATTGGATCGGAGCAGGCATTTGTTTAATTGGAGTTTCAATCATGCTTTGGGGGCCAAGACATTAGACTGTCGTTCCATTCTTATAGGGATTTTTAATAGAATAGCTACAATTAAATAATGTGCGAGTGAGTAAGCTTTCTGGCGTTCTTAGGAAGCTCCTGCTGTTAAAAAGGGCAGTGAAGTAGGCCAGTTTTTTCATTACGAACTCAAGGTTCTGGGGCTGTCACGACCTATTCTCCACTTCTACTATAAAAAAATAGTAGCACAGACCATGGCCGTGGTCTGTGCTACTAATCTTAGTATGTTTTTGTTTTCCTGGATTTTATTATTATATCTACGATGTGTAATTTCGTAGATTATGAGGATATTTTTATATACCATGAGAAGTATGTAATACTAGTAAGAAAAAAGTTTTAGTTATAAAATTACTTATAAAATTAGTTATAAAAACTGCTGGAATATAGATTTTATGCGGTTTTTCCATTAACTAATTAGATATAGGAATAGTTATTGTTAGTTTTAGGATTTAGTTAAAGACATCGGTTCAATTTAAACCGGTGTCTTTAATTATAGAGGTTTTTATTTGGAAATGTGAATTCTAAAATCACAGGGTAATTATTTTCGAGAGAATAAGGGAGGAATTTCAGTATTTTAATTAATTGGTAACATGATTTGAGAATAGTCCGACTTTTCTTTTGAAAAGCCATTGACATTCTTTTATTGTTTCAGTAGGTTGATAGTAGATTACAAAGGGTGGGATGTCAGTGAAGGCTTTTTTATTCAGAGTGTTCGTTTTTGCTGTTTTATGGACGTACTTTTTATTTTCAGCTTTCTTGGATCATTCAGCACATCTCACCTTATTGGTATTTTTAAGTGCTTGTACCATTGGCTGCTATTTTTTTCTGCCTGTTGTCAAAAATCCTCTTCTGTTGTACATCATCGTGGATCTCTTCATTTGGTCAGCGGGATGGCTTCAGTCTGTTGCAAGCAATCATGCCTCTCTTTTATTAATTTTATACCTTTATGTCGAAGCAATTTTTCAGCTGAAAAAACAGTCCTTTCGTCTGTTTGCCGTTATTCATGTTTTTGTTTCGTTTTTGATCGCCTTATTCCTTCCTAATCCTTTTGAATGGCTGACGGCGTTTGCTATATTTACGTTCATTTCTGTTGTTTTAAATGAATATATCTTTGAAAGGAAGGAACAAAGGGAGCTGTATGAACAATTATTGGGAGAATATAGAAGATTAAAGCGTATCAGCTATGAAAACGAGCGGTCGGCCAGATTGGAAGAACGAACGAGAATTGCCCGTGATATTCATGATTCTGTCGGGCATAAATTAACGGCATTGCTGATGCAGCTTGAGATGCTCTCGATCAAAGAGAAAAGGAAGGATTATATAGAATTAAAATCTTTAGTTCGCGAAAGTTTAGAGGAAACGAGACATGCAGTTAGGGCGCTAAAAATGGATGAAAGTGAAGGGATTTCGTCTGTGCTCCAGCTCATTCGCAAGCTGGAATCAGAAAGTCATATTATGGTGCATTTTACGACGAAGCAAGGGGTTTTGTCGGCCCGTCTTACTAATCGGCAAAATGTCGTTTTGTACCGAGTCATCCAAGAGGCGCTAACGAATGCAATGCGGCATGCACAATCAAGGGAAGTGTATATCATATTAGGAAAAAATGCGATCGGTGACTTGGAATTTACGATAAAAAACCGGATATCGGATGCCAAACCGTTTCAAAAAGGCTTCGGTTTAACGAATATGAAAGAGCGTGTGAAAGAAGCTGGAGGAAGCTTGAACATATTTCAAACAAATGATGAGTTTGTTGTTCATGGGACTTTGCCAATAAAGGAGTATGAATGATGACCATCCGTATTTTACTTGTTGAAGATCAAGCCATTGTCCGCCAAGGCTTGAAAATGATGATCGAACAGGACGAGCAATTAAAAGTAGTCGCGGAAGCTGAGCATGGGTTAAAAGCAATCGAAATAATGGAAAAGACAATTGTAGACCTGATATTAATGGATATTCGCATGCCAGTTATGAACGGAGTGGAAGCGACTAAAAAAATAAAAGAGCGGTGGCCTGATGCGAAAATTCTTATTTTAACAACGTTTAATGATGAGGAATATGCCGTACAGACGTTGAAGGATGGGGCAAGCGGTTTTTTGCTGAAGACATCTGAACCGGCAAAGCTGATTGATGCGATACATAGCTGCATGAAAGGCGGAATTTCCATTCATGAAGATGTAGCGGCAAAAATGGTACCGAAGCTGCTGGAAAAGCCAAAAAAAGAGATGGTGAACGTGCCTTTAACACCGCGTGAGCTGGCGATTGTGAAGCTTGTCGGCGAAGGAAAAACGAACAAAGAAATTGCGTCTGACCTTCATTTGTCCATCGGAACTGTCAAAAACCACATGACGCAAATTTTAAATAAACTTGGGCTGCGGGACAGAACACAGCTCGCTATTTATGCCATCAAACATGATATTTGCTAGCTGTTTGATTAGGATCGGCTATTTAGGCCGGTCTTTTTTAGTATTGAAATAATACCGTGAAATTTTAAAGCTCTATGTTAATGAAGCGTTCATAATTGAAAAATGTTTGCTTCGACTCGGAATGTTTGCTGATTTTCAGCGTTATTCCTAGAGACTTTGTAAATGTATGACCTAAGTCATAGTTTTTTAGTGAAAAGAGTGACTGCAGATAGTATGTGAGAAAGTGCGGACGCTGTAATATACAAATAGAACGTTGAGAAGGAGGATAAAAAATGCTGGAAGCTGTTGAAATAACGAAAAGGTTTAAACAAACGCATGCTGTAAACGGTGTGAATTTATTTTTAGAAAAAGGAGAAATTATCGGGCTTTTGGGGCCAAACGGCGCCGGCAAATCGACCACCATTTCAATTATTTCTACTCTGATTCCGCCGACAAGCGGTGACGTTCGTTTGCATAACGAAAGTGTCATCAAAAGGCCGGAAAAGCTTAGAAAAATTTTAGGGGTTGTACCGCAAGAAATTGCATTATATCCCGATTTATCAGCGCGGGAAAATTTGCTGTTTTTCGGCAAAATTTATCGGCTGTCAGGTTCGCAATTAAAACAGAAGGTAGAGGAAGTTTTGGAAATGATCGGTTTAACGGATCGCCAGCATGATCTTGTCAAAAATTTTTCAGGCGGAATGAAGAGAAGATTGAACATCGGTGCTGCCTTGCTGCACGAACCTGAATTGATCATTATGGATGAACCGACAGTCGGCATTGATCCGCAATCAAGAAATTATATTTTGGAAACGGTCAAAAGGTTAAATAAGGAGAAAAAAATGACCGTATTGTACACGAGCCATTATATGGAGGAAGTCGAATTTTTATGCAATCGCATTTACATTATGGATAAAGGGAATATTTTGGCGGCCGGTACGAAAGAGGAGATAAAAAATATTTTATCGGCAGAAAACACAATCCAAATTACTGTCGAGCGCGTGAACGATTCATTTATTCATGCGCTGCGTGATCATCCGGTTGTCAATCGCGTGACTGTGCAAGATCGGGTAATGACCGTATTAACGCCAAAGGAAGCGAATGCTTTTTCCATATTGTTCAAAATTGCTGAGGAAACAAACACAATGTTGACATCTATCGAGATTAAAACACCTACTTTGGAAGATGTGTTTCTTCATTTAACTGGGAGAGCATTACGAAATTAAAAGGGTGATGATTATGATTGGACAATTTATTAAGAAACAATTTTTAATAATGATCCGCAATAAGCAGGAATTGCTTCTTCTATTAGTAATGCCGTTCACTCTTATATCTATTTTAGGTTTTGCGCTTACAAGTGTAATGGACAGCAAAAAAATGGATATTCAAGCGAAAGTAGCGATTGTTGAACATGGTAATGAACAAGAGGACTTCAAAAAATTTGCCAATGACGTAAAAAACGTGCAAATGCCGGATGGGGAAAAGGAATTTCTATTAAAACAAGTGGAAAAAATGATGCCTATTTCCATTTTAAAACAAGAAATTTTAGGCTCAAAAGAGCTGGAGCCGTATATACAAATGGCAGAGTTTCAGCCTTCTGAATTGGAGGAAATCCGTGAAAATGACAAATATACAGTCATTGTTGAAGTGCCGGAGCATTTTTCATACACGTTGTTAAACCATTTAATATTTGGCGAGAAAACGAAGCCGAAGCTTAGTATATATGTCAACGAAGGCAAAGAAATTACAGCCCAATTTGTTCAAGAGCTCATCACTGAATTTCAAGAGCAATATTCTTTGATTTCTAAACTGGATCAGGCTGGCTTAAACGAGTCACTTGAACTGCCTGTCGCAAAAGTAAAAGGAGAAATGGAAACCGTGACAAAACGGGAGCCAATTAATTCTTTTACTTATTATACAGTCGGCATGAGCGTTATGTTTGTGTTGTATCTGGCCTCGTATATTTCGTCTCATGCTTTGCAAGAAAAACAGTCGAACGCATTCCATCGTTTGTTGCTTGCCAA
>JAUSTR010000029.1 GCA_030812955.1 Bacillus alveayuensis | reverse complement strand
AAAAAAGAACCAAATGAATATTTAAACACTATTGAAGAGAAATGGAAAAGGCACAACTAATTTATTGTGTTGGTTGTGCCGTCTAAGAAAAAAAAAGGGGAGGAGTATAACGAATTGGTTTTAAATCCATCTATTTATGTGTTAGGTGATCAGTTCGTAGCAGTTTTTATGGTTGAAATGGAAGGGGATATCGCAAAAGTAGAATGTTTGTTTGAAAACGAATCGATTGTTGATTATACAATGGAGTATAACGGACCAATAGAAAAAAGAGATGAAATTTTAGAAGCTGTGTTAAAAGAGGCACAAAAGACGATCAAACAGCATCTGCAACACGTAAATAGATGATCGTTCGGATTCATTTATCACATCTTTACCACGTGTAAAAAAGGATAAGGCTTTCTCAAAGCCTTATCCTTTTTTTCTTTTTAAGTCATCTAGTACACTATTTTTCCATAAAGGTGTGTTTGTATGATAGGCGGCACGGCTAATTAAATGGCCTGCAACCGGTGCCGTTAAAAAGACAAACACGACTCCAAGAAGGACTCTTGCATTAATATGCCCTGTTATGATCCAAAAGTATAAAAAGACACCGAGCATGATCGAAATCACACCAAGTGTAGCCGCCTTTGAAGCAGCATGATTTCTCGTATAAACATCAGGTAACCGTAAAATTCCGATTGCCGAGAGTAAATTTAAGATAGCTCCCTGGAGAATTAAATAAGCAATGATAATTTTACTGATCACGATCATTTTCAATAATCTCTCCCTTCTCTAGGAACTTGGCAATCGCAACAGTTCCGATAAAGGCTAAAATCCCCAGAAGTAAAATGACATCTAAAAAAGCATTTGTATCTAAAACAACAGAAATTATAGCCGTAATTCCTATTAAATTAATGCCAATAGCATCAAGTGAAATAGCACGATCTGGAATGGATGGACCTTTAATGAGCCGAATGATTACCAATAATGAGGATACCGCAATAATGGCTAATGATACAATTAATACGGTTTGAAACATCATCGGCTCACCTCCTTAATCGCTTTTTCGAAGCTGTTCTTTATGTCCATACGGACTTGGTCTACATCATCGATATCCATCGCATGAATGTATAACGTTTTGTTATCATCGGAAACATCTACTACTAGCGTTCCAGGTGTTAAGGTAATTAAGTTCGCTAATAGTGTAATTTCCCAATCTTTTTCAAGTTCTGTTTCTAGGGCAAAAATGCCAGGGCGCATAGTTAATTTTGGTGATAATATAACCTTTAAAACAGCAATATTCGATAATACAAGCTCTTTTAAAAAGATAAAGATGAGCTTGATAACGGCTATCACATTATATAAGTAAAATCGTCTAGGAAAGAATCGTCTTAAAGCGAAAATAATGAGTAAGCCTAAAACATAACCGATGAAAAAGCTTGATCCTGAATAATCGTTTTGTAAAAACATCCAAATAAACGCAACAAAACCATTTAATAAAATTTGAAATGCCATATGATCCTACTCCTTTAAAACGGCTTCGATATAAATAGATGGGTCAAGCAACGTTTCAGATGCTTGTGTGACATATGGGGAAACCATCTCGATGGACAAACCATATAATATAGAGATCGTAAGTAAAATGGCAATCGGTAATAGTAAACCTTTCGTAGAACCTTTCTCTTCTTCCTTCGTTAAAACTTGCTCATTCCAGAAGCCGTTTATGAAGATTTTCATCACTGAATAGAGAACAAATAAACTCGAAAGTAATACAACGAAAGCGAAAACGTATTCGTTATTTTCAAATCCAGACTGTACGATTTTTAGTTTCCCGACAAAGCCGCTCAATGGTGGTATTCCTGCTAAGGCAAGAGCCGCAATAAAGAACATCCAGCCCAAAAATGGATGGTTTTTAATGAGTCCTCCCATTTTGCGAAGATTACTTGTACCTGTAATGACGATCATCGCTCCTACAAGTAAAAATAGAGCTCCTTTAATGATCATGTCATGAATAATATAATAAATCGAACCTTCAATACCAGATTTGTTCAACATGGAAACACCGAATAAAATAACACCAACTGCTGTAATAATGTTGTAAATAATAATTTTACGAATATCCCAGAAAGCAATGGCCCCAATTACTCCGAAAAGAATGGTTAATATCGCTAACCACGCAATGATTTCGTGGGTAAAAGAAGTGTCGTGAATAAAAATGAGCGTAAAAACTCTAGTAATCGAATATACTCCGACTTTTGTCAGCAAAGCACCGAACAAGGCAGTAATGGCTGAAGGAGGAGCTTGATAGGAGCCTGGCAACCAGAAAAATAATGGAAAAATGGCTCCTTTTAAACCAAAGACAATCAGAAACATGATAGAAATCACGGAAATGATTCCTGATTGTCCCATTTCAGCTACTCGAACACTTAAATCTGCCATATTTAATGTTCCTGTTACAGCATATAAATAAGCAACAGAGATGACAAAAAGAGCCGAAGATATCACATTTACTAATATATATTTTATGGATTCACGTAATTGGACTTTTGTATTTCCGTGAACGATTAAAAAGTAGGAAGCCATCAGCATAACTTCAAAAAAGACGAATAAGTTGAAAATATCGCCAGTTAAAAACGCGCCAGAAACGCCTGTTAATAAAAACATCACTCCAGGGTAAAAGAAGAATTTTTCTCTTTCAAGCCCAATTGAGCGAAAGGCAAATAGCAAACAAGCAAATACGATAATGTTGGTCGTTAATACGAGTAAACTGGAATACATATCCGCAACTAGCACAATTCCAAACGGTGGCTTCCAGTTGCCGATTTCCAATGTTTGAATGCCTTCATGATAAACAGCTTGAACAATAGATGCAGTGATGACAATTCCTATTAAAGAAGACACACCACTTAACCATTTTTGAATCGTTATTTGTTTGTTTAAAAAGATTAGCAAAATCCCTGTTATCAATGGCAATATTATTGGTAAGATGATGAAATTGTTCATTTTTGATCATTTCCCCTTAATTGTTCCATATCGTCAGTTCCAAGTTCTTGATAAGAACGATAAGCAAGGACTAAGAAAAACGAAGTAACGCCAAAACTAATTACGATCGCAGTCAAAATGAGCGCTTGTGGCAATGGATCAACATAAGATTTGGCATATTCACTAAGTAATGGCACCGTTCCTTGTTTTAAGCCACCCATTGTTAAAATCAAAAGGTGGGCGCCATGACTTAATAAGCCTGTACCAATAATAATTCTCAATAAGCTTTTGGAAAGCATTAAATATGTAGCAGCCATGAACAACATTCCAGATACAATGGACATTAAAATTTCCATTATTCCGTCTCCCCAATCGTTTGAATAATGGTCATCGTTACCCCGATTACGACGAGGTAAACACCTAAGTCAAAAAGAACTGCTGTTGCAAGTTCGGTATCACCTAAAATGGGCAAATGAAAGTACCCGAACGTATGCGTTAGAAAAGGAACTCCGAAGAAAAAGGAGCCAGCCCCTGTCATAACAGCGATGAAAAGCCCAACTGCCGCCAACTTAATATAGTTGACTGGCAAAATCTTTTTCACTGTCTTTACATCATAGGCTATGAGTAAAAGGACAATCGCAGAGGATGTCATTAATCCTCCAATAAACCCTCCTCCAGGTGCATTATGTCCCGAAAAAAAGAGAAATAGTGAAAAAATCATAATGATAAATAGAACGATTTTTGTGATCGTTTGTAAAATGATATCATTCGTTTTTCTGTTCGTTTTTTTCAACCTTCGTCCCTCCTTAAAAGGCGGAGCTGAATCATACTATAAATGGCGAGAGCAGCAATACCTAAAACGGTAATTTCAAACAGTGTATCGAAACCACGGAAATCTACGAGAATGACGTTTACCATATTTTTTCCACCGCCAAGCTTATAGCTATTTTCGATAAAGTAGGAGGCAATCGATTCATGTGTACGTTCACTATTTGCGGAGATGGCAATGATGGTTACGATCACTCCAACCCCTAATGAAATGATGAAATTCACAAGGCGAAAACGCAATTTCTTTTCTTTCCGTTTTAACTCTGGCAAGTGGTAAAACGCAAGTAAAAATAATGCTACTGAAACGGTTTCAATGATTAATTGCGTCAACGCTAAATCTGGTGCACGAAAAAGCACGAAAAATAAAGAAAGTGAATAGCCTACAGAACCTAAAGCAATAATCGCCGTTAAACGCGAACGGGATAACAAAGTAGTAATAGCTCCAGCAACCATAACGATTGCTAAAATGACCTCGTATATACCAACTGGTGCTGTTTTGCCAATATCAAATGAAAAGGCACTTTTCACGACGATACTCGTTCCAACTAACAAAATCATGGAGGCAAAAATATAGACTAAATAGTCGCGAATAAACCCTGTCATATAAAAGCGTGTAAAAGCATTTGTTGAATGATCAAGCGTAATTAAGGATGTATCATACAGCTTATTTAATGTCAGTTTTCTAGGCAGTAAATCGTAAATCTTTTTCCATTTCGGTAATGTTTTATAAAGTACCGTACCAAGTGCAATGACACCTAAAGTCATATAAAGCTCTGGGTTTAAGCCATGCCACATTTCAATATGAACGTGGAAACGATCATTTTCTGCTAATAAGCTTGGTAGAACAGATGCCATTGCTGGTTCGATTAGCGTGTAGGACAATAAATCTGGGAAGAATCCAAATATGATCACTAGCGACGCTAGCACAATTGGTGGTATAAGCATTCCAATTGGCGCTTCATGCGGCTTTTTCGGTAATTTTTCTTTTTCAAGCTTCCCGGTAAAAGTTTTAAATACTAACAGCATACTATATAAAAATGTGAACACGCTTCCTACCCATGCGAGAACAGGAAGTAAGATTCCCCACGTTTCTACCGCAAATATATCCATTTGCAACACACGTAGCATACTAGTAAAAAACATTTCTTTACTTAAAAATCCATTAAAAGGAGGTAATCCGGCCATGGAAAAGGAGCCGATAATCGCAATCGTAAACGTAATAGGCATTAAGCTCATTAAGCCGCCTAGCTTACGGATGTCACGTGTACCTGTTTCGTGGTCGATAATCCCAACAACCATAAATAAGCTTCCTTTAAATGTTGCATGGTTAATTAAATGGAAAATGGCGGCAAGTGTTGCGACTGTGTAAAATTCAAAATTTTCGTAATGCAAAGCGGCAGAGCCAACACCGAGCAGGGACATGATCATCCCTAATTGACTGACCGTTGAAAAAGCTAAAATAGCTTTTAAATCCGTTTGTTTCACAGCATTAAAGCTTCCCCAGAATAATGTGAAAATTCCGAATAGAGAAACAAACCAAAACCACTCTGCACTAATAGCAAAAATAGGGCTGAGGCGAGCGACTAAATAAATCCCCGCTTTTACCATTGTGGCGGAATGTAAATAGGCGCTGACTGGTGTTGGCGCTTCCATTGCATCTGGTAGCCAAATGTAAAAAGGAAATTGTGCTGATTTCGTAAAGGCACCGAGTAAAATTAAAATCATCGTTGGAATAAATAAACTATTTTCTACAATTAAATGACTTTGAGCAATTGTTTCACGAATACTAAAAGTACCTGTCATTAAATAAAGCAGGATAAAGCCACCAAGCATCGACAATCCGCCGAAGACTGTAATAAGCATCGATTTTTGTGCTCCGTAACGAGACTTCTCGCGATGATACCAATATCCAATTAATAAAAATGAAGAAAAGCTAGTAAGCTCCCAAAATGTATAAAGGACAATCGTATTGTCAGATAGGACAACCCCTAACATTGCCCCCATAAACATAAGGAGATAAACATAAAATGTATTTAACTGTTCTTTTTCTTTTGATAAATAATAAATGGAATATAAAACGACGAGCGATCCAATACCGGTAATGAGCAAAGCAAACAATAATCCTAATCCATCGACATATGCAGTAAAGTTAATACCTAAAGATGGGATCCACTCAACTGTTTCAGTAATAGTTTTTTTATGCGAGCCATTTAACAAAAGCTGTAAAAAATATAGAAAAAGAACAACAGGGACGAATAGTACAAACCAACCTGTATGTATTTTCGAGAACGCTTTATATAGTATCGGTACGAGAATAGCAAACAAAAATGGAGCCAATATTGCCCAATGTAAAAGCGTCATGAAAAAACCTCCTAACATCCTCACTCTCCGACAATTTTCTACAAAATTCATTATAACCGATGTTTTTCCCATTGCCTAATGTGTTTTTTATTATTTACGGTTTTACTCGTGCCTATGTTCGGAAAAAATTAGCGGAGAAATTAATTTCAAGTTCACATGACCATAAATATCGTAACAAATTTTTTTCAAAATGTATATTTTTTTTGCTTTTTTTGCATGATACTAATGAGGTGGAAAAAATGACGAAAAAAGTCGCAGTGGCTTTTTTAATATTTGCCACGATGTTTGGATTTGCATGGCTAATGCATGAAAATACAAAGCGGATTTATGTAGATACCTTTGAAAAACAACTAATACCAGAACAGATGAACACAGATGCAACGATTTCAACATATGTTGAAAATCAAGTTGTTTTCGAGCGCTTCGGACCGAGAGAATATATTCGCATTATGTCACAATAATTAATATCACATCCCAGCTCCTTCTATTTTGAAAGAAGGGGCAATTTTTTGTACTCCATACATTTTTCATTAAGCTAATTTTGACATTACAAGTCTTTAAAACTGTTAAACGACTACAGCGTTTCGCTAAAAATCAACCTATTTTTTCCGAGGATCGTTTTTTAGTGCCATTCTAACTTTTCTATGCCCTTCATCTTGTTTAAACCAACTTATTTAGAGCTCCAACATAAGTCTACCATATGAACCGATTGTTCATGGCTCCTATAGTTTGAATAACTTCGTGGGAAAGAGCACATATTTTAAAAAAATTATTATTTTATGGAAATATAAGATAATTATTCAGTCGAAATGATATAATGTTAATAAAAGGATAGAACTGCCTT
This sequence comes from Bacillus alveayuensis, assembly GCA_030812955.1. Taxonomy (GTDB): domain Bacteria; phylum Bacillota; class Bacilli; order Bacillales; family Aeribacillaceae; genus Bacillus_CB; species Bacillus_CB alveayuensis. The sequence goes on along the minus strand of JAUSTR010000029.1, from coordinate 12,430 downwards.
TGTGACCTATCGTGCAGAGCCTCGAAGCGATGTTGCGCTCCAGCTTTCCGAGTAAAGCTAGAATGAAAGGGGGCGATTTTTTGACGACGGGACATCACCATATTTTTATTGATTTTGAATTTACGATGCCAGATCATAAAACGTCACCGAAAGGTTTTTTCCCAGAGATTATTGAGGCAGGAATTGTAATCGTTCATCAAGATGCTATTGTCCAAACTTATTCAACTTATGTCAAACCAACATTTTTTCCTTTGCTAACAGAACGATGTAAAAAATTTTTGCGAATTTCTCAAGAGCAAGTGGATAAAGGACTTTTATTTCCGGATTTTATTCGAAAGCTAAGGGAAATCGTTCATAAGGACGAGTATACTATTGTTACGTGGGGAAATATGGATATGAAAGTACTTCGCCAAAATTGTCAAATGCATCGAATACCATTCCCGTTGAAGAGTAAAGAGTTAGACTTATCAATGGAATACAAAAAGTTTTTCGGTGATCGAAATCAAATCGGTCTTTGGAAAGCGGTTGAGGAATACGGAAAAGAAGGCACAGGCAGTCATCATCGTGCTTTAGACGATGCTCTTACAACATATAAAATATTTCAATTAGTTGAAAAAGATAAGCAATATTTAGCAAAACCAAAACCTACTACAATCGGTGAAAGAATTGATTTAACGAAAATGTTAGGGAAATTAGCAACTTAAAGGCCAACTATTTTGTTTTGTTAGTTGGCCTCGCTTTATTTAAAAATTATAATGTTGTTCTAGGCGTTGTAAACATTGTAGCGATATTAAAGCCCATTCACTTTGATCTTGCTCTAACTCTTCTTTTAGTGCGAATAGAGCGTTTTTTAATGAACGGTTATAATCGGGAACTTCCCCTTCATAACGGCGCACCATTTGCTTTGGGATATTTGTTTGTTCATGATAGCTTAACGCCTTTCGTTCATGGAAAAACGGTACATTTGCTTGCTTCGGATGATGAAGATCCCCTTGCATCGGATGTTTTAATACGGCCTTAATTTTTACTAAAAAATGATGAGGCTTAATTTCTGTAATTTCCCCTATATATTTTCCTGTTTTATAAATACCTGTTACAAGATCACCTACTTGAAACTCCATCCTTTTCACTCCTGATTGAATTGTTGTTTATATTTTATCATATTAGAACAAGCTTGAAATGATATATGAGAATTCCAATAAAATAGTACTTCCCAATGATTTATTTACCGTTTATAATCCTATTGATGACGTCATCTCATCAAATTTTCTAATTTTATTTGAGAGGACAGGGATGTAGAATTGTACGTAAGCTTTAATCCTTATCGTACATTAGGGATGAACAATGTTCGTTATATTAAACCTGAAAGCATGTTTCAGCATATAGATGAAGTGAAGCAAGCGGAATATGTGTTATTTCCAGAATATTGGCAAGTTAATACGATTTTTTATGGGCTAAAAAAGAAAATTTTCCCATCTATTTCCACTTATCATCTAGGTCATACAAAAGTAGAGATGACCCGTGTGCTTCAGGCCACGTTTTCAGAAAATGTTCCGTTCACACTTATTCGAGCAAACACAACTTTGAACCGAGAGGAAATATTAGACACTTTTTCCTTTCCGTTTATTGCAAAGGATATTCGCAATTCTATGGGACGTGGAGTTTATTTTATTCGTCATGAAAATGATTTTTCGAAATATTGTGAAACCCACGAAGTTTTATATGTTCAAGAATATTTACCAATCGAAAAAGATATGAGAATTGTTTATGTTGGTGATCAAGTCATTGAATCGTATTGGCGGGTTAATGAACAACATGAGTATTTAACAAATGTATCACAAGGTGGAATCATACTATATGATCATGTGCCTCTAAAAGCGATTCAATTAGTGGAAGAAATCGCTCGTGTTTTGAATATTAATCATGCTGGATTTGATGTAGCAGAAGTAGATGGTCATTTTTATATATTTGAGTTTAATGTTTTTTTTGGAAATACAGGACTTAGAAATCCGCATTACCATCAATATATTTCCGATTACTTGATGAAGGAAGGCAGCGTTTTGCGCCCTGCCAATTAATGAAGGACAAACCATTGCGGTTTGTCTATTTTTTGGATAGGGATTGAATGCCTGTTTTCTATTTTTCGAGACATTTTGATATAGTATATATATAAGATAAGCTATTTGAAAGGTCGTGGATTTATGATATTACCATTTATTCTTTATTTTCCAGAGGACAAAAGCGATTACATTTCTGCTTTTGTACAAATGGTGCCGTTCCTTATATTAGCGATTGCGACTTTTTGGTTTTTGATCCGCATTTCGAAAAAAGAGGAAAAGAAAGCGGATGAACTTTTTAAGAAGCTGTCGGAAAAAGACCAGCAAGAATAAAATGCATATAATCCTTCTTTTCTGCAAACAATTCAAATAAAGAAAGGTTTGCGGAGGATATTTATGCGTACTTATATAATTGTTTTGCTGGCAATCAGTATCTTATCTGGGTGTGTAGAAGATGATATGACTAAAATGAGTGTTGAACTGTTTAATCAGGACGGTGATTCATTAGGTACGATTGAGTTAATTGAAGAAGCGGATGGTTTAGGCTTAACTATTCTCTTAGAAGGATTGCCGCCTGGAGAGCATGGGTTGCATATTCATGAAAAAGGAGTATGCAAGGGTCCTGATTTTATTCGTGCAGGTGATCATTTTAATCCTGATGAAAATAAACATGGTTTACTGCACCCAGAGGGAGCTCATGCTGGTGATTTGCCAAATATTATTGCCGACGAAGATGGGATAGTTGATGCGAAATTAAAAGCGCCTAAATTAACTTTAAAAAAGGGTGTAAAAAATTCGTTGCTAAAGCAGGATGGTACGGCAATTATTATTACGGAAAATAAGGATGATGGAATGACGCAGCCTGCCGGCGATTCTGGTGAACGGATCGCTTGCGGCGAGATTACCGAAGATGAAGCAAAACGTCAAGATAAAAAAGAAGTGCCGTCAGAAGAAAAGAATGCGTCGTCATGACGTATTGTCGTCATGACGTATTTTTTAAGGAGGAAAAACCGGCGAAATTTTCGCCGATTTTTTTGTTGTATTACGTGAAAGCCTTTTTCAAGCGATTTAAACCGTCTTCAAGTGTTTTACGCGGACAAGCAATATTCATTCGTACAAATCCTTCTCCGTTTTTTCCGTATTTACTTCCTAGCTCTAATGCTAATTTTCCTTTATTTAACAAAAGATCTTTTAGTTCTTTTTCCGATTTATTCAGATTGCGGCAATCGATCCAAACTAAATATGTAGATTGTGGACGAATAACCTTTAACTGAGGGATTTCGTTTTGAATAAACTCTTCTAAAAGCTTTACATTTTCTTCTAAGTAGATTAAAAGATTCTCTAACCATTTTTCCCCATACTGGTAAGCAGCTTCCATTGCGGTAATCCCTAAAGTATTTAAGGAAAAAGAGCCTTGCTTTTTTTCAAATTGTGTAAAGGTTTGGCGAATGTTACGATTAGGTATAATGATGACAGCAGCTTGTAGGCCAGGAAGATTAAACGTTTTACTAGGTGCTATACATGTAATGCTATTTTCCGCAAAACGATGGTCGATAGAAGCAAATGGTGTATGTTTAAAATCGAACAGCATTAAATCTGAATGAATTTCATCAGATATGACCATAACATCATATTTTAAACATAATTCACCTATTTTCGTTAATTCCTCTTTTGTCCAAACTCGTCCACTTGGATTTTGCGGATTACATAAAAGGAGCATTTTTACTTTTTTGTCCATTAATTTTTGTTCTAAATCTTGAAAATCTATTTCATATTGTCCATTATTTAAAATTAATCGATTTTCTACAACCACTCGATTATTTAAAGAAACCATGTCGAAGAATGGGTAATAGACAGGTGGTTGAATAACAATATGATCTCCTTCCTCTGTGAAGGCGCAAATGGCAGAACTTAATGCTTTTACAACCCCTGTGGAAAATTCTATGTAAGAGGGAGAAATGTCCCAGCCGTGTCTCTTATAGATCCATTTTTTAATGATGCGCTTTGTTTCCGAGCTAGGAAATGTATAACCGAAAATTCCATGTTCAACTCGTTTGATTAGAGCATCAATTACTGGTTTTGGAGAGGGAAAATCCATATCTGCTACCCACATTGGTAATACATTTTCATCTCCAAAAAGTTTTTTCGTCATATCCCATTTGACAGACGATGTTCCTATTCGATTCACCACATAGTTAAATTCATCCATTTTGACCACCTCTTCAACAACGTATTTGGAGGACAACTATTTTCTTTTATCGTATCTATGGTAAAATGACAAAGCAAATAAAATGGTATTAAAGGTGATGCACTTTGGAAATGAGAAAAGCTAATGAAGAAATGATTGCATTGCTTTGCCAATGGGATCCGCTCGGCTATGGAGAAGATGCTTATGAAACGGAAATCGTTGATGTCATAGAAGCTGTCCATCGTTTGAATCACGCTTTGAAATTAGCGAAAAAAATCCAATCCATTTATGAATTCTCTTTTGAAGAAATAATTCCTCTTTCTGAATGTGAGAAAATAGCCAAGAAATTATTGCGTATAAAACACCATATTTCATGTGATCTCTTTTGAGACGAGACTGTCAATCAATAAAAAGATGACCAAAAAGAACATGTTGTTCTTTTTTGATCAATCTCTTTTACGTAAGACAAAAATCAAATATGAAGTTTGAAACGTGATGAGGTCTTTCTTCTGGTACTAAATGTCCAGTATTTCGTATAGAGATAAAGTCTGAATTCGGTAAATCTTGATAAAGCCTTTTTCCAATCTCAATGGGGACAATGCGATCTTCCTCGCCCCATATTAATAAGCTAGGGATTTGTATTTTCTGCAGCTCCTCAGAAGGTAAATCACCTTCTAAATCCCGGATCATTTTTGTTAAGGCGCGGAAAATGGCGTTGTCATAAAACGGTTCTACATAGCCTTTTATCATTTCTTGATTAATTAACGAGTGGTCATGAACAACGTCACATAAACTTTTCCAAACCCCTTTATTTTTGAGCCGGCGTCTAATAATAAGCGAAAAATACGGTAAATATGAACTGATAATTAATGTTGGATGGGAGCGTTTCCTATACCCTGAACTGCAAAGCAGCACAATTTTTTGAAAAAGATCTGGCTGTTTATTGGCAGCATATAATAAGATTTGTCCTCCCATTGAATGACCAACCGCATACGCTTTTTGAATGTTTAATCTTTGCAAAAGATCGATAATGACTTTTGCCATATTATAGTATGAATAAGTAAATCGAGTAGACTTTTCCGTTTTGCCAAAAGGGGGAAGGTCTATGGCAATAATATTGAAATGGCTGGTTAACAAGGGGATCAGCTTTCTGAAACTAAATGTTGATGATAAAAAGCCATGTACTAATACCATCGTTGGGTGAAAGGGATCTTTAATATATTTTTCAAAATGGATGTTAATTCCTTGAATTTTCATTTTATTGTCGACACGATGTTGCAATTTCCTATATACTCCCTTCGTTAATTTTTGCTTATTTTTCCCGTTATTTTTGAAATTACTCAGGCGTGTTGATTAACCAATAAAAACCAGTTGAGATGGCTCTATTTCTAGCTTTTCTGCCGGAGTCGGCAAGCGAATCGCTTGCCGACTGGGCATGCTATACGCATGCACTTCTCGAACAAGAACATCAGCGGCCAAATTCATTTGCCCGCTAGTGTTCTTGTTCGAGGGATGTGGCAGAAAAACATGTGTTCAGCCATACGATTCTGTATGTTTAAGTAAAATAATGGATAATCAACACTAGTGGAAATTACATATAAATTTTTTTAAAAGTGCTTAAAGAAATATATAGTCGTGTTATAATTATCTGAAAGGTATATTGGGGGAAATGAGGATGAAATTAACAGAGAAAGAAACAGAAATTTTGGAAATATTAGAAAAGGATAGTCGATTGACTACCGAAACGATCGCTAAAATGATTGATTTATCAGTAGAAGAAACAGAAACTTTAATAAAAAGATTGGAAGAAAGAAGAATTATCGTCGATTATTCGACAACTATTGATTGGAAAAAAGTTGATGGCCATGAAGGGGTTACCGCCATGATTGATGTAAAAGTCACACCAAAAAGGGGAGTTGGCTTTGATGAAATTGCGGAAAGAATTTACCGTTTTAAGGAAGTTAAATCCGTTTATTTAATGTCAGGGGCATATGATTTATCTGTTACAATCGAAGGGAAAACGATGTCTGATATCGCACATTTTGTTTCGGAGAAGCTTTCTACACTTGATTCTGTCATCTCGACAACCACTCATTTTATTTTAAAAAAATATAAACATGATGGGAAAATTTTTGATCAAGATGACCGAGATAATCGCATCGTGGTGTCACCATGAAAACTTTAAATAGCTACATTTCAGACACGGTAAGAACCTTAAAACCTTCTGGTATTCGCAAGTTTTTTGATTTAGTAGCAAAAATGGATGGGGTAATCTCTCTAGGTGTGGGAGAGCCAGATTTTGTGACTCCGTGGAATGTGCGTGAAGCATCTATTTTATCATTGGAACAAGGATATACCGCTTACACTGCCAATGCAGGCATTGTTGAGCTTCGAACAGAAATTAGCCGTTACTTACAAAAACGATTCCACCTTCAATATGATTTTGAAAGTGAAATATTAGTTACCGTTGGTGCTAGTCAAGCATTGGATATAGCCTTTCGAGCGATTTTAAATCAAGGTGACGAAGTGTTAATTATTGAGCCTTGCTTCGTTTCCTATGGTTCATTAGTTACCCTAGCGGGAGGAAAGCCGATTAGTGTTTCTACTTCTGGAGATGAGGAATTTAAAATTAATCCATATTCTTTAAAAAAATATATAACTTCGAAAACGAAGGCAATGATCTTATGTACACCGAGCAATCCGACAGGTACGGTATTATCAAAACGAGATTTAGAGGAAATTGCAAAAATTGCGAAAGAACATGATTTAATCGTAATTGTCGATGAAATATATGCAGAACTTACGTATGATGAACCATTTACGAGTTTTCCGAGCTTACCGGATATGAAGGAGCGCACGATTTTAATTTCCGGCTTTTCGAAAGCCTTTGCCATGACGGGATGGCGTTTAGGGTATATTGCAGCTGAATGCGATCTTTTACAGGCCATGCTTAAAGTTCATCAATATTCGGTTATGTGTGCACCGACAATGGCGCAATATGCGGCAGTAGAAGCATTAACAAATGGAATGGAAGAAGTAGAGTTTATGCGAAAAAGCTACAAGAGAAGGAGAAACTATTTTGTTAAGTCTTTAAATGAAATCGGGTTGCATTGTCATATGCCTGGCGGTGCGTTTTATGCCTTTCCTAGCATTCAAAATACGGGAATGAGTTCAGAAGAATTTGCTGAAAGGTTGTTGGTGGAGCAAAAAGTGGCTGTTGTTCCAGGAAACGCCTTTGGTGAAAGCGGAGAAGGATATATTCGTTGTTCCTATGCTTCTTCCATGGAACAGCTGCAGGAAGCAATTAAACGAATCAATCACTTTGTTCAATCTCTTTCATAATGACCAGCTAGTTAGCTGGTTTTTATTTATTATATCCATTTTATACATAATTCAAATATAGCGATGATCAATAGACTTTTTTTGATTATTTGCAGAAATATGATATAATTTGAAATTGCGTATTACGGGAGTGTAAATTTTAATTATAGGAGTGTTTTCATGGGCAATAAATTTGAAGTCGGAACAATTGTAGAAGGTAAAGTAACAGGTATTCAACCATATGGGGTGTTCGTTTCCCTTGATGAAGAAACACAGGGACTTGTTCATATTTCAGAAATTACACATCAATATGTGAAAAACATTCAAGATCACTTAAAGGTAGGAGACGAAGTTAAAGTTAAAATATTAGCAATTGATGAGGATAGTGGTAAAATTAGTCTGTCCATACGTGCAGCAAAGGAGCCGCCAAAAAGAAATCGTACGAAAAAACGGATCGGAAATGCTAAAAAATCAGAAAAAACACCTGCTGGATTTAATACGTTAAAGGAAAAATTACAAGAGTGGATCGAACAATCTAAGCGAGAGGACTTAATTAAAAAATAATTCAAAAAAACTCATAGGCAAAACGCCTATGAGTTTTTTATTGAAAAAACCATCAGATTTAAAACCTGAAGCCCTTACCGTGCTTCAGGTTTTGGCTCATTTCGAGCAAACTCAGCGGCTGGTTTAAATAATAATCCAAGATTAATTAAACCAGCAATCCCAACAATACCATACACTATGCGGGATAAAGCAGAAGCTTGTCCACCAAAAATAGCAGCAACTAAATCAAATTGAAAAAATCCAATTAGTCCCCAATTAAGAGCCCCAATAATGGTTAGAACAAGGGCAATACGTTGAATTGCACTCATGAAGCTACCTCCTAATTTTTTGTACTTCAAGTTTAATTTGCGAAAATATCATAAAAATATGCGTGAAAGAACTTTTTTCATGAGATTTTTTTCAGTTATTTTGCATGTGTTCGATTTTTTTGAAAAAAATGAATAAAAATTAAATCCGCTTACATTGACAGGCTTGGTTGATTTACATTGTTTATTTCGATAAAGTGAAATTAGAGTAATAAATTTAATAATTTGGAGGAACGAGAAAACATGACACATGTTCGTTTTGATTATTCAAACGCTTTATCTTTTTTTCAAGAGCATGAACTTACATACTTGCAAGACTTTGTGAAAGTGGCGCATCATTCCATTCATGAAAAAACAGGTGCTGGAAGTGGCTTTTTAGGTTGGGTTGATTTACCGAACAACTATGATCGTGAAGAATTTGCTCGCATCCAAAAATATGCAGAAAAAATTAAATCTGATTCTGATGTACTACTTGTTATCGGTATTGGAGGGTCCTATTTAGGTGCTCGTGCAGCGATTGAAATGTTAAACCATTCCTTCTATAACACTCTTCCAAAAGAAAAGCGCCAAACACCACAGGTCATTTTTGTTGGAAACAACATTAGCTCTACATACATGAAAGACGTTATGGATTTATTAGAAGATAAAGATTTTTCCATCAACGTCATTTCAAAATCTGGTACAACGACAGAGCCTGCAATTGCGTTCCGTCTTTTCAAAAAAATCCTTGAAGAAAAGTACGGAAAAGAAGAAGCTAGAAAACGTATTTATGCGACAACTGACCGTGAACGAGGCGCTCTTAAAAAACTTGCAAACGAGGAAGGTTATGAAACATTTACTATTCCAGATGATGTTGGTGGGCGTTACTCTGTTTTAACAGCTGTCGGTTTATTGCCTATTGCGGTAGCTGGTGCGGATATTGAAGCGATGATGAAAGGTGCTCAAGATGCGAGCCGTGATTTTGGCAAATCTGAATTAATGGAAAACCCAGCTTACCAATATGCAGTTGTCCGTAATGTTCTTTACAATAAAGGAAAAACAATTGAAATGCTTATTAACTATGAGCCAGCTCTTCAATACTTTGCAGAGTGGTGGAAGCAATTATTTGGTGAAAGTGAAGGAAAAGACCAAAAGGGTATTTTCCCAGCTTCCGCAAACTTCTCAACAGACTTACATTCACTTGGACAATACGTTCAAGAAGGAAGAAGAGATTTATTTGAAACCGTATTAAATGTTGGAAAACCCCGCCATGAATTAACCATTGAAGAAGATGCTGATAACTTAGATGGCTTAAACTATTTAGCAGGAAAAACGGTTGATTTTGTGAACAAAAAAGCATTTGAAGGAACGATGCTTGCGCATACAGACGGCGGCGTGCCAAACCTTGTTGTAAACATTCCTGAATTAAACGAGTATACATTTGGTTATCTCGTCTATTTCTTCGAAAAAGCATGTGCAATGAGCGGGTATTTAATGGGCGTAAACCCATTTGACCAACCAGGTGTTGAAGCTTATAAAACAAATATGTTTGCTCTATTAGGAAAACCTGGATTTGAAGAGAAAAAAGCAGAACTTGAAAAGCGTTTGAAATAGCAAAAAGGCTTCACCTTTAAGGTGAGGCTTTTTTTTATTGTTTAGGATTATAAATTTACAACTTGTGGACTACATGGTCATAGTTGGTTTTTTGCCTAGCCCCGGGCGTTAGCGGCTAGCAAACTTCCCATTTCATCTGTACGATAAGTCAACATCAACTCAACGATCGCCTGAGTTTCCTTTATCTCCTACTGAAAGGTCTTAGTTTGTACGCCGCTAAGCGGGGCGCTTGCGCTTTTCTTATTGGGGGGTTATTGAATACGATCAAAAAAACCTGTCTAAATATCAGCATGGCTAATGAGCATGAAATAAAACCCAGAAGTAAATGATAAAAATGAAAATGATTCAAGGAAGGAATGGTTCGATGATTGAAATACGATCAAAGGTTGAAGGAAAAGAATTTAATCTATACAAATTAGAGCAAGAATTAAAACCGCTTGGCTATGTCATCGGGGGGAATTGGGAATACGATCATGGTTATTTAGACTATAAGATAGATGATGAAGCTGGCTATCAATTTTTGCGCATTCCCTTTCAAGCGGTAGACGGACAACTAGACTCGAAAAATGCTACAGTCCAACTCGGGCGTCCTTTTTTATTGTCACATCAATACCAAATGGGGTTAGATGACCATGCGAATATTGGGAACTTTTCTGCTTCCATTAATCAATTTTCAGAGCCAGAAGACGCTGATGCAACGTTTCCTGAAAAATATATTGAGTTAGGAAAAACACTCGTAAAAGAACTAGAAAAAGTATTATTAGATCGTTAGCTTTTGATAATCAGAAGTTCATCATCTTGTAATAATATGTAGTGTCGGGGAGGATTTATAACAATTTCCTCTCCTCTTTTTATGCCAAACAATATTTTTTCGCATTCGAACAATTGATCATGTACTTCTTGAAACGTTAAACCGACTAGTTCATTTTGAATACGTTCTAGAGTCGTGTAGGTGCCATTTACCGGACTTAATTCCATTAAGATTTGTGAATATTGAGGTGGAGAAAGAAAGCTGGAGATCATGACATGGCTCGTTAATTGATAAGATTTAATCATTTCATCAGCACCAGCTCGCAAGGCATTATTTGTTTGAGTTTCAGTTAAGATTTCACAAACGGTGTAAACGGAAGGGTTTAATCCTTTGACAGCAAGTAAAATAAGGATAGTCTGCATATCTGCATATTGTTCATTTTTATGTTGGTCAGCGGTTATGAAAACAGACTGTGCCTCTTTAATATTTGCACGTTCCAATATACGATCGTTGGCTGGCTCTCCTTTTATAAAATGAATTTTTTCTTCCAAATAGGGGGATGAATTTAGAGAAGAATCAATTAGCACAATTGAATGAAACGGTCGATGTTTACGAAGCATTTTGACTAGTTCATTTGCTTTTTCATTCCATCCGATGATAATCACATGCTGAGAACCTGTAAACGGTAAGCTTCCGTCAATTCTGGCATTTTGCTTTTTTACAGTTGAAGCGGATAGAGAAGAAAAATAAGCCGTAATAAAACTTGCGCCAATGAAAATCATGACCATACCAAGAATACGGCCAGCTACTGTTTTTGGAGCAAAATCACCATAACCTACTGTTGAAATGGTTACAAGTGACCACCAAATCCCTTCAAAAGGAGTTGGAAATTGGTCAGGTTCTAATTGGGAAATCGTAAAGCCAAATGTTAAAATAATCATGAACACAATAATAGAAATTCGGAGATATAGAGGCCATTTTAAATATTGAATCCACAATTTGCTTATTTTCATAAAAATCTCATCTCCTTACTCTTTTATAAATGAAAAAATTTCATGTATAATCGTGTTAATTTTCTTTTCTACAGTTTCTTTCCCGTACACCGAAATAGCGCTTCGAATTGCTTTTGTTGTCTCCTCTGAAAATTCGATTAGCTTTTCATCTACTTCCGATTCATTGTACAATTGAATAAAGATATCTAATGCTTCATTCATTTTGTCAATCGAATCACTTAATTGATTTTTTTCCTCTTCGGTTACTCGCATATTATCACCTCATCATTTAGTTAGTATGTGCAGAAACAAACAATCATTTCAAAAAAAGGCTGTTTTCGTACACATGTTGTTCTTCGACTGTCCATAAACCGAACCAAGCACGTGGTCGGACAAATTCCATTTGCGACAAGCGACTTTTGTTCGGTTAGTCACGCTACAGCGTGACATAAGAAGCGTATCGATTGCTTGACAGTCGAAAAGCCACAGTTAGGCAACACCCTTTTAGAAAAGAGCCAAAAAATACAGTGAAACTTTTTGAAGTTTTGATCGTATAAAAAAAGATGAAAGGAGCATTCCTGTTAGAAGTTTTTTCGGGGACTTGAATAAAAAAAGCCCTCTTGGTATGATTCGGGGGTGTCAATCGCACGAATTGACCC
>JAUSTR010000028.1 GCA_030812955.1 Bacillus alveayuensis | reverse complement strand
GTCTGTAAGCTGAAGAAGGAGAGATTGTGAGGGGCCATAATCTAGCTAACTAATTGCCAGAATTGTGCTTAAATCACAAACTATGGTGAAGAGACATAAAGATTAATACGCCAATTAAATATAAAAGTCTTCTTCCATATTGGTCAGACAATTTTCCAACAATGGGAGTAACGGATGTTGAAGAAATTAAATAGGCAGTTGTAACCCATGCGAAAATCGAAAAACCATTTAAATCTTTTATAATGGTAGGCATTGCCGTTCCAACGACTGTCTGTTCCAACGAACTGAAAAACAAACCAATAAATAAACCAATCAACACTAGCTTGGTGTCAATTCCTTGCTGTTGACTCACTTTTCATCCCACCTCAATATTTAATTAAATTGTTTAATATTTATACTATTTAAATAATACTTATTTATCTTCTCTCGCTAATTTTGCAAGCTTATCAAAAATAGATAACAGTGACTCTAGTTCTTTATCTTCCAATTGAATAAAATAACGCTTTAGTACTTCTTTTCTCTTTTGTTTCACACGATGTAAGATTTTCTCCCCATCAGTAGTAATCTTGATCTTGATAATTCTACGATCATTTTTATCACGTTCTCTTTTGACTAAGTTTGTTTTAAGCAATCTATCAATCATAACTGTTACTGCACTTGGCTTCACCTCAAGCTTTTCGGCTAATTCAGACGATGTATAATACGTTCTTTTCGATAGCAAAAATAATATATAATATTGAGCGCGTGTCAATCCAAGTTCTTTGCTATCTTCTGATATCTCATTTCCAATTTTACGTATGGTTGTTTCGTATGCATTTTCAAGACGTTCAATATAAGCATCTAAATCTTCCCAATTCATTTATATATCACCCTACTTGTTTAAACTGCTTAATATTTAAACTGTTTAAATATTAATCTGTTTTTTAATCTCTGTCAACCATCACGTACATCATAACAACAATATATTTTAAAAAGGATATTTCGGTGGAAAAAATGCACTAGAGAGTCCAAAAAGGTAGAAAGGGTACTCCATCTGTGTCAATGGCGTTAACGATGTAGGTAAAAACTTCCATACATTTTCTAAGGCATTGAGATTGTAATTGCTTCAATGACTAACGCAAGTGCACCTAAAAAGATGGTCATGAAAGTAGAACTGAATAATACTTTACTACTGACAATCGTAAATGTCTCGTTTCTAATGAACTTTCGATAAGCAAAATAGATGAGAATACCCAATATAATTGAACCAATCCAACTTATTAAGAAATCAAATCACACTTGACAAAATAAGTTAAATATTTTCCCTGATTTTCAAGCTCATGTGAAGAATCACAAATCAGTTTCATTATGAGTACTCCTTTTTATATTGGAATTATTCATTACAGTTATTTAAAAGATAGGCTGTTTTCGTAAACATTGTTGCTTTTCGACTGTCCATGAACCGAACAAAGCACCTGGTCGGACAAATTACATTTGTCCGGCCATCGCCTTTTGTTCGGTTCACGTCACACTAAAGTGTGACATAGCAAGCGTGTCGCTTGCCTGGACAGTTGAAAAGCTAAGGTTATAAAGCAACAATCTTTTAGAAAAGAGCCAAAAGATATTTGTGAGGCATTTTATGAATCCCGTATAATTACTGTTGAACTGTAATGTAAAATAATAATATCTTGCAAGATTTTTAGATAATGAAAGGTGTTGAAAAATGGAACGCATGACGATCGTTTCTCTGTTAGACGTTATAGGAGAATTATTTTCCGATGAAGTTTCGATTGCTGTTTCTAATACAAAGGAATATATTTATTACCGGCCGAGTAAACGGATTGATCTAAAAATTAGGGCAGGAGACTTGGTCAAAGAAGGAACGATTGCGTATAAAGCTTTGCAAACTAAGCAAAAAGTTTCGGAGTTTATTAACCGCGATGTGTTTGGCGTTCCTTATCACGGAATGGCTGTACCTTTTTTTGATGAAGGAAAGCTTGAGGGATGCGTTACCGCGATTTTCCCTGCTTTGACGGACGGAAAATCTGTTGTGACCGTCAAAACCGAAGACGGGTGGATTCCTATTCCTTTTTCGCAAGTTGCGTATTTAGAAGCTAAGGATAAAAAGACATATGTGTATGGTGATGGATGCTCAGGCACGCATAAAAACTCTCTCCAAGAATTTGAATATTTGCTTCCAAAAGATTATTTTATACGATGCCATCGGGCTTTTATCGTGAATGTCAATCATATTAATGAAATTTACCCTGATACACATTCGACCTTTTTGCTGTTGATGAATAATGGCGATAAAATACCTGTCAGCCAATCCTACTCCAGCTATTTTCGAAAATTGTTAGGATTTTAAAAACCATTCTGTTTTAGTATGGAAATTTAGTTGTTTATCTGAATTTTTGGTCATTTATCCCCAAAACCTTGTTTCGGTAATTTTAACCGTTAAAATAAATTTTAAATTCATTTATGGGAGAGGTGATGGGGGAAATGGAAAATAAATTAGAAAGGATTGAAGATTTGCGTTTACGCGATCGAGTGGTCACAGCTGATGAAGCCGCATCATGGATCCAAGATGGAATGACATTGGGATTAAGTGGATTTACACGTGCGGGTGATGCGAAAGCGGTTCCATATTCGTTGGTGAAACGTGCAGAGCGCGAATCGTTTAAAGTAAATGTGTATACAGGAGCATCTTTAGGTTCTGATATTGATAAACTATTTGCGGAAGCTGGTATTTTGGGAAAAAGGCTTCCTTTTCAGGCGGATCCTACGATGAGAAAAGGGATCAACAAAGGGGATATTTTATTTGTCGATCAGCATTTGTCCCATACTGCTGAATTAGTGCGTTCAAATGTTATGGATCCAATCGATTTCGCAATTTTGGAAGCGGTTTCGATTACAAATGACGGAATGGTCATACCGACAACATCCATTGGAAACTCGTTGTCATTCGCTCAGCACGCCAAATCGATCATTATAGAGATTAATATGGCACAACCTGTAGACTTAGTAGGGGTTCATGATTTATATGAACCTGGGAAACAAGGAGAAAGAAAACCGATTCCGTTGACCAAAGTAGATGATCGAATCGGTACGATCGGAATACCGATTGACGTAGAAAAGGTTAAAGGGATCGTGTTTACCAATCAGCCGGATTCACCGTCAACAATTGTGCCTCCAGATGAGGAAACGTTCATTATGGCACAGCATCTCATAGAGTTTTTGCGTAATGAAATTAAAGCTGGTCGGTTAACAGAACGCCTTGCCCCGCTTCAGTCAGGCATCGGTTCAGTCGCCAATGCCGTACTTCACGGCTTATTAGAGTCAGAATTTTCTGATTTAGAGGTATATTCTGAAGTATTGCAAGATGCGGTCTTCGATTTGATGGATGCGGGCAAAATCCGTTTTGCTTCTGGCTGTTCTATAACCCTTTCAGAGCCGAAAATGAAGGTGGTTTTCTCGAATTTTGAAAAATATCGCGACCGATTAATCATGAGACCACAGGAAATTTCCAACCACCCTGAAATTATCCGCCGTCTCGGATTGATTTCCATAAACACAGCATTGGAAGTGGACATCTACGGTAATGTCAATTCAACCCACGTACTCGGAACGAAAATGATGAATGGTATTGGCGGATCCGGTGATTTTGCAAGGAATGCTCGCTTGGCGATTTTTGTGACAAAGTCAATCGCGAAAGATGGGAAAATTTCAAGCATTGTCCCTTTTGTCTCCCATGTTGACCATACTGAACATGACGTAGATGTCATTGTCACAGAGCAAGGGTATGCGGATTTGCGGGGATTAGCGCCAAGACAGCGTGTGGAACTTATTATTGAACGTTGTGCCCATCCTATGTATCGCGATCAACTGCGCGAATATTACTATGAAGCTCTTGCAAGAGGAGGGCATACTCCTCATATTTTAGAAAAAGCTCTCTCATGGCATATAAATTTTGCTAAGAACGGAACAATGCTTGAAGTAGTTCCTCAAAGCGTTTAATCGGAAATTGATGTAATGGATCATAGTATTTTTGCTATATTCATAATGGAATATCTCGTATGTCTTGATATGGAGACTTCAAAGGGAATAATTTAGCTTTTAAGGCGAAAAACCAAGTCGTTTCGAGACAATCAAACCTTATATGACCTTTACTCCATATCAAGATGGTTTTTTCGTTGGAAATGGAGTAGCTGTCGTTTTCATTAGCGAAGGGGCTCGATATTATATTAGGGCCACCCCCGTTAGAAACATCGTTCTTCTGTTTGGACTTCCGACTGAGGTGGCTATCGCTCCACTTTCTAATGCATGTAAGATATGGGTTTCATGACGAATAAGGCCCCCTGTAATGATTGGAACGTTTGTTTTTTGTTTAACTTTTTTAATCATTTCAGGGATTATGCCTGGCATTAATTCAAGAGCATCTGGCTTTACTTCTTGAATAGACTGAAGCCCATTTTTTACGGCATCCGTATCAATAAGAAAAAGACGTTGAATCGAAATTAATCCTTCTTTTTTGGCTAATTGAATAAGTGAACTTTTTGTTGTAACAATTCCTGTCGGTTGCACAAATTTTGCTAAAAATTGCAAACCTTCGCGATCATAACTAATTCCAGGAATCTTTTCTATATGAAGAAAAACGAATCGATTAGCATTTTTAAGCAATTGAACGTATCGTTTAATGACACTAATGTTACCAGTTTGTAAAAAAGAAACATGCAAGTTTGTTTGTAAAAATTGTTCAATTCCCTTTGGATGTTTAATTGCTGCAATAAGTCGATCTTCATTTACTTTCGTGAAAAACTCCTCATGCAAACTTTTCTCCCCCCTTTTATAAGAAAAAAAGAAACCACTAAAACAGTTAGGATTTATACCTATCCTATTTGTTTATTGTGGTTTCTCCGTTTCTAAACCTACTATTCATATTCACTTATTCTAATTTAATAATAGAAAGATTTTGTAAATCTAGTATTAAATAAATTTGATTTTTTTGTAAAATTTGAGTTTTCTTATTTTTTTGTTATGCAGTTTGAGAAAAACCACGGTTTTAAGAGTAGAAATATTTACTTTCCTACATCCTTTCACTATCTTTTTACTAAGAAGTATTATGATAGAACGATAGGAGAATTTTGATAAACGTTTAAAGGAGGAACTGTTCTTATGAATATTCTTCTCGCAGAAGATGATTTGCAGCTTGGTGAATTGATCGTTTATATGTTAAAGAAGAAGGGAGGATATATGGTTGATTGGGTTATGGAGGGGGAAGATGCTTACGATTATGCCATAGCTTCTCACTATGATGTATTGATTTTGGACTGGATGATGCCAAACGGTGATGGGGTGGAAGTATGCCGGCGCTTGCGAAAAAAAGGATATTCTCGTGCTATTCTTATGCTGACAGCGAAAGATGCAGTTGAAGACCGTATTGAAGGATTGGATTCGGGAGCGGATGATTATCTTGTTAAACCGTTTGAAATCGATGAGCTTCTTGCCCGGTTACGAGCACTTTCCCGCCGAAACTATGCTCCTTTCCTAGAAGAGGAGGTTCAAATTCATGATATGGTGCTCAATCGGACAAGCCAAGTGATCCGTCAAGGGGACAAGGAAATTCAATTAAGCCCGCGTGAATTTCAGCTATTGGATTTATTGCTTCAAAATAAGGGACAAGTATTACCTCGTGAAGTCATTCTTGATCGAGTCTGGGGCTATGAAACAGATGTATCCATGAAAACGATTGATGCAACCGTCAAATTACTGCGAAAAAAATTAGATTTGATAGGTAAGCAAGATTTACTAAAAAGTATAAGAGGGGTAGGGTACAAATTTGAAAAATAGTCTCTTTTCATTCAACTACGATTTACGGCATCGTAGGGAGAAGGATGTGTTTAGGAATACACAAAATCGCTTAACCTTGTTATACAGTGGACTGCTTATGCTTTTTCTCATCCTTTTCATTGTGGTTGTTTATTCGTTGCTTTATGTCGTGATTTTAAAGAATCAGGAACGTGAACTCAAATCAACGGCGAATGAGGAAGCACGCATTATTGAAAACTATTTAATGCAAAATAACCATAGAGAGTTGAAGGGAATCGGAAATGAAAATTTAGTGTTAGCAGGTGTCGATCAATTTTTTTATTATTTGGTAAGTCCTGAAGGTCAACTCATTATAGGAGATGAAATCATACCCGAAGTACGTTCTGACTTATTCAAGCTTCTGCAAGGATGGGTTCCAAAACACCAAGAAATTCGAAAAGAAACTCTAGAGGTGACTTTTTCCAAATGGGGTCCGAAGGGGAAGGGAAAAAGTGATGAATTGCGTTCCCCTCCGGAGCATCATGAAATTCATCTTATGATGACTGGTCGTCCGATTTTTTATCATAATCAATTTATCGGTATGCTTTATATCGGAAAAGATATTTCGTTTGCTTATCAATTATTTAAATGGCTCTTGTTCATTCTATTAGGAATGGCTGTTCTATTTTTCGTCGTGGCCCTTTATATTAGTTATTTGATGTCCAAAAAAGCTATGGTTCCAATTACTCAAGCATTTGCCAGACAACGTGAATTTGTAGCAGATGCCTCTCATGAATTGCGTACTCCTTTAAGTGTCATGCTATCTTCCATTAATGCGATGGAAATGACAAACGATAAGGAAGAGGATGATTTTTTACGAAAGCTAATCTTTAATATGAAGAATGAAGTAAAGCGGATGACAAAATTAGTAGAGGATTTATTAACATTGGCTCGTTCAGATTCGGGAACAATTGAACTTTTAAACAAAACTTTTGACTTTCGACCTCGTGCAGAAAAAGTTATCCAATCTGTTGAGCCGCTAGCTGTATCTAAGCAGATTCATCTTCATTTGCACGCACCTGAAACGCTTATTGCCCATGGGGATCCGGAAAGATTAACACAGCTTTTATATATCTTACTTGATAATGCGATTAAATACACACCAAATGGAGGAGAAGTGAAACTATTCCTTTCAGCTGAAGGAAATGAGTTAAATATAAAAGTACAGGACAGTGGAATAGGGATCAAGCCGGAAGATCAGGATCGTATATTTGACCGTTTTTATCGATCTGATAAATCACGATCACGGCAAATGAGCGGACATGGATTAGGGTTGGCAATTGCCAAATGGATAGTTGAAGCTCATGGGGGAACCATCCAAGTTTCCAGTGAATTAGGCAAGGGAAGCACGTTTACTGTACGAATTCCTTTGTCTGGAAAAATTAAGAGAGCGTAAGCCTGGGGAAAGGTTTTTTACGTAGTTTATGTATTATTTTCACCATATTTTCATCTTTCTTCTTTACAATCCCACCTGAGGATTTTACAAGGAGGAAGAAAAATGAAAAAAATGAGACAAGCGCACTTATGGATTGGATTAATTACTTCTGTTTTCTTGCTAATGGAAGCCATTACAGGCCTATTATTGACAGAACCTTGGTTATTGGGACAAGAACAAAGACATAAACCAGTTTTTATTCAAGATCCAGAGCAAGGAAAGACATTAGCAGGCTCGAACGAGGATTTGTCAGGTGTACAACAAAAAAACTTTGAAGCGAGAGAAGTATTAAAGAGAGAGGAAGGAAGCAATTCGTTAATGGCCATTGTTCGCGGTCTCCATGAAGGACGATTAAGAACGATGGATATTACGTGGATCATTGATATTGCCGCTATCAGCATCATTTTCCTAACAGTGTCTGGAATTTATTTATCCGCAAAATTGTTGAGAGCACAGAGAAAAAGCCGAAAAAAGCGTACCTTAAAGGTGTCAGAAGTATAGTCATGAAGAAAGCGTAAGGGAGATAAAATCCTTTGCGCTTTTTTTATTGGCTGTTTCATCATGACTGGACAATAAGGGATCAGGGTGTCCAACCGATTGCTTTTCAAGTCTTACGAGAGCTTTTATAAATTTTATTTATTCAAATCTCTATTTTCACCATTTTTTCACTTTCTTTTCCTAGAATTTAATCATCAAGCAAAGGAAGGAGGAAAAATAGATGAAGAGTAAAGTAAATAAAGGTATTTTATTCGTCGTTGTTGCGGTCGTAATCGCCGTGGTGATTAAGTTTTTCCTAAATGTATTAGGAGGGTTTCTCACTTTTTTTGGTAGTCCACATCATCCCCCAATAGGTAGGGGTCATGGTGCGAGATTAGGACACCACCACTTCATGCACGGTCCTCAATTTGGAGGAGGGTTCCATTTGATGGATCTTTTCGTATTCCTCATTGTTGGATTAGCTGTTGCGTTCCTCTTATTTAGATGGATGAAAAAGAGAAAAAAGGATCGTTCGTATCAGCATAATATGATGGAAACACCGATCTATGAACCTATTATTCCAGTAAACAACAGTAATAAGGATTTCTTAGATGAGTGGGAAAAGAAGCAAATGAGTAAAAAGGAGGATCAATGAAATGGGGATTTTTAAACGATTTAAAACGATTACAATGGCTGAAATAAATGGATTATTAGATGGGATGGAAGACCCGATCGCCATGCTAAATCAATATATAAGAGAAATGGAAAAGGAAATCATGAAAGCGCAGCAAGCCCTTTCCCGCCAAATTTTTCTGGAGAAGAAACAAGAAGCGCTCATGAAGGAGATGGAAAAAATGGTTGCCAAAAGAGAACGTCAGGCCAAACTGGCGGTGGAACAAGGAGAAGACTCCATTGCAAGATTAGCAGTAAAGGAAAAACTTATCTATGAGAAGCAGCTAAGTCTTTATAAAGAACAATATGAGGCAATTAAAGGACAAACGGCGACATTACAGGAAAAGTTGAATCATCTGAAAAAAACATACAATGAATTTCAGCATAAAAGACTTCTATTAATTTCAAGGGCTAATGTAGCACAGTCTATTAAACATATTCAAAACATTAGTGCTTTATTTCATACAGAGAACATTGCAAAAGGAGTAGCCAAGGCTGAAGAGCGTATTTTAATGATGGAAGCCGAAGTACAAGCTGGCAGCCAGTTTTCCAGCCCTATGAGCATCTCTAACTATAATTATTTTGATCCTGACATGCAAGATGAATTGGAAAAGGAAATTCAAAAATTAAAGGAAGAAAATAGGGAAACCGTTTAAGTTTTAAAGGAAATCGATTTAGATAAGGAAGAAAAAATACCACTTGTCTTATCAATGCAGCTGATATAACTAATATTTGATCGCGAAACCGAGAGATTGGAGCGCGAAACCGAGAGATTGGAGTGCGGAACCGAGAGAATAAAGTGCGAAACCGAGAGATTGGAGCGCGAAACCGAGAGATTGAAGCGCGAAACCGAGAGATTAAGTGCTGGAACCGAGAGATTGGAGCGCGAAACCGAGAGAATAAGTGCTGAAACCGAGAGATTAAAGTGCGGAACTGAGAGATTGGAGCGCAAAACCGAGAGAATAAAGCGCGAAACCGAGAGATTGGAGCGCGAAACCGAGAGAATAAGTGCTGGAACCGAGAGATTGGAGTGCGGAACCGAGAGAATAAAGTGCGAAACCGAGAGATTGGAGCGCGAAACCGAGAGATTATGGAATGAAATAGCTTGTAAAAAAGTGTAAGGTTTCCTTATGCCTTACACTTTTTTCGTACCTTATTTTATCATTTGTTGCAACTCAAAAGAATAATAAAAAACGCTTCGCTATTTTGCCAAGGGGTTTGATCCTAATTTAAATTACAATTAATAACAAATCTTCCGTTGAGAAAACCTCCCCTGAAATTGGTCATGCATAAATAATTGAGGAATAAATGTGTTAAACATACAATGTAAACTATATTAAAATTAAGAATTTTGATATAGTTTATCTTACCAACAATTCTATTATTATCAATAATTAACATATTAAAGTAACAACGAGAAAAGTTTCCTTATCTCATGGTTTTTGTCTGCACTAAAAAGATCCATTCGTTTAGTTTTATATATTTGATAAAATAAGGATAAACGCTTGTTTTTGATCAAAAGAGAAAAGAGAGGTAGCTTAAAACGTGAAGGTCAATTGTTTTAAGTGTCGATATTTTTATGTGACATGGGATAAAGTTCATCCTCGTGGATGCAAGGCGTACCAATTTAAATCGAAGGCGCTTCCGTCACAGGTTGTTTTGCAAGCCTCTGGCCAACCTTGCCTGAAATTTATGAAAAAAGAAGAATAAGAGGTTTTGGTTATGAACGGTTTTCGACATTTGAGATTTGGATTAGGTTTAATGATCATACTTGCAGTATTCGGTACGATCGGCTTTATGATTTTTGAAAGCATGACATTTTTTGATGCTTTTTGGTTAACGATTATTACGGTGTTGACGGTTGGTTATGGTGACACGATTCCCGTAACATTTGCAGGAAGAGTATTTGCTTTGTTGATTATTCCCATTAGTATTGGAATTGTGACATATGTGATCGGATCGATTACAGCGTTAATTATAGAAGGAGAACTTTCACTGGCGGTGAGGAGAAGAAAAATGGAAAAAGAAATTGAAAAATTGTCAGGTCATATTATTGTTTGTGGACTCGGACGTGTTGGGGAACAAGTCATGCAATATTTGCAGGATAAACAAATTCCGGCTGTATTCATTGATCAAAACGAAGAAATTATCACTCAATTAGCGTATAAAAAGGGGAACTATGTCATAGGAGATGCGACAAATGATGAAATCCTAATCAAAGCTGGAATTAAACGGGCATCCGGTTTAGTTACAACACTGCCAAGGGATGCAGAGAATGTTTTTATTACCTTATCGGCAAAAGCACTGAACCCAAGCTTAACAATTGTAACACGTGCTGAAAAAAATGATTCGAAAGATAAATTAATCAAAGCTGGAGCTGATAAAGTCATTACCCCACACTCCATTAGTGGAAAACAAATGGTTCTTTCTTTATTAAAGCCAAAAAGCGTGGACTATGTAGACATGATGCTACAAGTTGGCAAGCAGGAATATGGATTTGAAGAAATTTATTTAGGGAGATTCTCCCCTATTATTTATAAAACGATTAAAGAAGCAGACATTCGCAAAAAATATGGAATTACGGTAGTTGCTGTCTTAAAAGGAGATCAATTCATCTCAAATCCTAGTGCTGATGTAGAGCTAGAAGCCGATGATCGATTAATTGTGTTTGGATCAAGTGAACAGCTGCAATCTTTTGAACAAGCTGTGAAGGATGATAATGAAGGATAAACGTTTCACACTAATATCATATACACTACCTTTTTCCTATAAAAACAATGCTCTATTCGGGCATTGCTTTTTGTTTAGACTTTTCATAAACATTATTTAATCGTTCATTTCAAAAATATTGTCCGGGAAATATGGAAGGCACTTAAACGGGAGAATTTCAACAAATAAAATATAGCAAAGTAGGATGTGATCGACAGTGGGAGCACGTTGCTAAATTTTTCTCTGAAACCTAATAAGTATTTGAGCCGAAATATTTAACTGAATTTTTAAATAATTCGTGCTTTTTTATTACTTTTTCTCTACCAAAAGTAAGGAAAATATCCTAAAATAGGTATAAAGGTGAAATATAAGGAGGATGGTTTCTATGAAAAATTACTTATATACGGTTTTAATTGAAAAAGAACGAAACAAATTAATACAAGCTTCTAAGAAACACGGAATGACATCAAGAGAAACCATCCGAGCAAGTCAGCAGTTAGATCAAATTTTAAACCTTTTTCAGCACAAATTGATCGAGCAAGCGGAAGAACAATTTAAAGAAAGATTTTCAGAAACAGGTGAAGTCCAGACAGAAACTATACAATCCACAGTTGAAAATGTTTTAGAAGAAGATCCTTTTCATTTTCTAGAAGATTATCATCCAAAATTCACTAATATGTCATGTAAATGATTGGAAAATATTTTTCGTAGTTAAGGAAAAAATCGAATATTTGTTGATCACTTGAAGGTTTCGAAGTCTCATTAATCTCCGGGCGTTAGCGGCGTTCATACTCACCATTTTTCCATACGACCCGTCAACATTGACGATCTTGTTCACTTTAGTTTCCTTGATCTCTTACCGAAATGGTTTAGTTTGAACGCTATATAAGACGCCCTGTTTATTTGTTCATAAAACAGAACTTTTTCCACTTTTAAAACGTAGTAAGTAATAGAGGAGAGGAGGAAGAAAAAATGTCGTTAAAGCTTGAGAACATAACGAAAAAATTTGGTGACTTCACGGCGGTGAATCAATTATCCATTTCCATTCCTGAAAAAGAAATGTTTGGTTTTTTAGGTGCAAACGGGGCTGGAAAGACAACAACATTTCGGATGATTATAGGACTTTTAAAGCCAACGGAAGGAAGGATTACATGGAACGGCCAAGCAATTGATTATCGAATGAGTCCGTTCATCGGCTATTTGCCAGAGGAAAGAGGATTATATCCGAAGTTAAAAGTAAAAGATCAAATTGTCTATTTAGCAAGATTAAAAGGAATGAGCAAAAAGGCGGCACTAAAAGAGCTATACGATTGGCTTGACCGCTTTAAAGTACCTGAATATGCTGATAAAAAGGTTGAGGAATTGTCGAAAGGAAACCAGCAAAAAATTCAATTTATTGCAGCTGTCCTTCATAAGCCGAAGCTGCTTATTTTAGATGAACCGTTCAGCGGATTAGATCCAGTGAATGTTGAGCAGTTGAAAGAAGCTGTTATTGATTTAAAAAATAGCGGCACTTCTATTGTTTTTTCGAGCCATCGCATGGAGCATGTGGAGGAATTGTGCAAGCATTTATGTATTATGCATAAGGGAAGCCCTGTTGTGCACGGGTCGTTAAAAGAAATTAAACGATCCTTTGGCAAGAAAAACTTGATTATTCACGGGGACTTTGATTTTCAATTTTTAGAAAATGTTAATGGAGTCGTAAAAGTGAAATATACAGCAGAAGGTGTGCAATTACAAATAGAAAGAGAAGAAGTGGCTGAAGAAATTTTCAAGCAAATTGTGGATAAAGGATTTATTCGCAAATTTCAATTAGAAGAACCTAGTTTAAATGATATTTTCATTGAGAAAGTAGGTGCAGCCTATGAATAACTTTTGGACAGTTCTTTTTCATACATATTTAAGCAAATTAACGTCCAAACAATATATCATTTCAACTATTATTACTTTGCTCATTATTTTAGGTTTAACGAATATGACGAAAATTATCAATTTTTTTGAATCGAAAAGCGATGTAGAAAAAATCGCCGTGATGGATCAGACGGATGTATTGTTTCCTGAACTTAAGGAACAAGTAAAGATTATCAATCCTGATATTCAATTGGAAAAAGCGAATTCCTCAGAAAACGAATTAAAAGAACGTGTGTCAAATGAAGAAATCAAAGGGTATCTCGTTTTATCATTAAATGATAACCAGTTGCCAAAGGCGATATATAAAGCGAATTCATTAGCAGATACAACGATCCCAGGAGATTTAGAAGCTGCGCTGCAGCAGATCAACATGATGTGGACAGCCAAACAATTGCAGTTAACCGAAGAAGCACTGGGGAAATTAAATACACCTGTAGCATTTGAAAAAGAAGCGTTAAATGCCAATGCGAAAACAGAAGAGGAATTAAATCAAGCGAGAGGGCTAGTGTATGTGCTCTTATTTATGATTTATTTTGCCGTCGTCATGTATGCGAACATGATTGCGATGGAGGTGGCGACAGAAAAATCTTCCCGTATTATGGAAATTTTAATTTCAAGCGTGTCGCCCGTTACCCAAATGTTTGCGAAAATTTTCGGCATTGCTTTATTAGGTTTAACGCAGCTAGCATTATGGCTGATGATCGGCTATATTTCGATTAAACAAAATATAAATGAAATGGAAGGTGGATTTTTTACCTTCTTTGGCTTTGAAAATACTTCGCTCTCCACGATTATTTATGCATTGATTTTCTTTATATTAGGATATTTATTATATGCGACAATGGCCGCCCTGTTAGGATCATTAGTAAGCCGAATTGAAGATGTCCAACAGATGATCACACCATTGATGCTCCTTGTCGTCGCAGGTTTTATGCTGGCGATCTTTGGTTTAGGAAATCCAGAAGCTTCTTATGTTACGATTACGTCTTACATTCCGCTTTTTACTCCGATGCTGATGTTCCTTCGCGTCGGCATGCTCGATTTGCCAATTTGGGAGCCGCTCGTTGGCATCGCTTTACTGATTGCGACCATCATCCTATTAGCAATTTTTGGGGCACGAGTGTATAAAGGCGGTGTATTAATGTACGGTAAGGCGAATGCATGGAAAAATATGAAAAAAGCTTTGCAGCTATCAAACGATCAATAAGCTAAAAAGCAAGTCGATGTGGCGATTGAGGAAAAGGGCATTTATTGTATACCTGTGATCGTCACAGCTATTTTTCTATAAAAAAGAAATAACCTATCCTCATACCAGTCATGTGTATTAGGGTAGGTTATTTCCTTTTCTATACATAATGGGCCGCAGTACTCAATAGTTCACATGTTATAAAATTTCGTATTGGAATTTTTATTAAATACTAGTGTTACATATCATTTCTAATTTTTTATTATCTAGTCAATCGAAATTTTATATTGATCCATTTAGATATAAACAAAATAATCAAACCGATGATGATCATGACATATCCACTTATTTCAAATTCGACACCGAAAGGAGGAATCCATTTTGGTATAAAAATGATGCCGAAAAAGGCTAAAGATGATAACAGAAATATAATTAAAAACTCTACTATTTTATTCAAATTTTCTTTAAAAGCTGACCACTTTATCCAAGAAAATACAATGTAAACGAAAAGAAAGATCATCAAAACTTGTATTACAAAGCCTACAATCGTTGTTCCAAGAAAAAAGGTTTGATCGAATTTTTTAAAAAATCCCGTAATGATATTGGCTAATCCTGATATCATGATCATAATTCCAGCAATCATAGTGATTAAATAAGTGATAAAGGTAAAAGATGTTTTCCCCTTTTCCTTCGGTAATTGGCGTATGAGCTCATCACAATAAGATTTCAAATCTTTTCCAAAAACATCTTCCACTGTTTTTCCGTTGTTTTGCGCTTCTAAAAGATGATCAAGTAATTCCATTAATATTTCTTCCGTTTGTTGTTCTGAAAGTATGAGGTGAGAGCGAATATATAAGAGCATTTGGTCATAATATTTTACATTTTCCTTCGTTAATTGCTTTCGCTTTTCATTATTTAGTTTAATTAGCTCTTTAGAGTCCATCATAATTCCCTCCCAATAAAATGTGATCGACTGGTTTTTTCAGTCTTTCCCATTCGTATATAAACTGTTCAAGCGCGTTTTTGCCCTCATTCGTTAAACGATAATATTTTCTTTTTGGGCCAGTAGGGGAGTCACGCATTTCACCTTGAATAAGATTTGCTTTTTGAAGCCGCAATAATATTGGATAAATAGAACCTTCACTTACATCATGTAAGCCCATTTGCTGAAGCTTTGATGATAATTCATATCCATATACATCTCCTTTATCGATAATCCCTAAAATACACCCCTCCAAAACTCCTTTTAAAAGCTGACTTCGAAGAGACAAAGCTTTTTCACCCTTTCTATCTTGTAATGCAAGATAGTGAATGAAAAATAATATCTATCTTGTATTACAAGGTAGATCTACTCTTATCTTAACACCAGAAATTGTAAAGTTCAATACTATTTTGGTTCTGTTCAATGGCTATGAACATAGTACATGTTCCATCAAGGGTGAAACGCCTGGTGGGATGATTACAAGATTGATTTATAAAAAAAACAATCATTCGTGATTAGAAAATCCCCAACCGGGTAGTATTAGGGATTTTATCTTTTTAAGATGCTGGAGGGGGTAACCGCGTAATTTGCCCATTAATCAATTCCTTTTTTTGAGTAATTCCCCTACTTTTTGAGAGTAAAAAAGGGACAATTTTACAAAAAATAAGGGTGTACTCATAAAAAGGGAGATGAATCATATGTCAAACATAAATCCAATGCCTAGAGAAGAAGGATTTGATCATACTTTAAGCCTTATGCGTGAAGGGTATATGTACATTTTAAACAGACGTAAAAGTTTTAATTCTGATATTTTCGAGACGAGATTGCTTGGTCAAAAAGCGATTTGCATGGGAGGAAAGGAAGCAGCAGAAGTCTTTTATGACACTGAGAAATTCAAAAGAAAAAATGCAGCACCAAACCGGGTAGTGCAAACATTGTTTGGTAAAAATGGAGTTCAAGCACTAGATGGACAAGCTCATAAACATCGCAAGGAAATGTTTATGTCCATCATGTCTTCTGAAGCACTTGAAAAACTAATCCACATTACAAAAAGACAGTGGGAACAGGCAGTAGAGAAGTGGGAACAGTTGGATGAGGTTATTTTTTATGAAGAGGCTAAGGAAATTATGTGTAGGACAGCCTGTGAGTGGGCAGGTGTACCAGTTCCAGAAGACAAAATAATAAGATTAACTAAAGATTTAGGGGCCATGTTTGAGTCACCAGCTGAAATTGGTCCGGCACATTGGCTAGGGAGAAATGCACGAAATCGTGTTGAAAGCTGGATTGAAGGACTTATTGAGGAAGTTCGTAATAGAAATCTCAATCCTCCTGAAAACACTGCATTACATAAATTTGCGTGGCATCGTGATTTGGAAGGGAATCTGTTAAATAAGAAGATCGCTGCTGTAGAAGTCATCAATATCTTAAGACCGATTGTGGCGATTGCTATATATATTAACTTCATAGCGCTGGCAGTGCATCATTATCCCGAGGAAAGGAAGAAACTTGAGTCCCGAGATGAAAAATATGCCGAGATGTTTGTTCAGGAGGTTCGCCGCTTTTATCCTTTTTTCCCATTTGTCGCGGCACTGGTGAAAAAAGATTTTACTTGGAAGGGGTATAAATTTGAAGAAGGCACCTTAACTTTGCTTGACTTATATGGAACAAACCATGACCCTGAACTTTGGGAAAATCCAGAAGTGTTCAACCCAGAGCGATTTGCGAAATGGGAAGAAAATCCTTTCAGTTTTATACCTCAGGGTGGTGGTGATTACTTCATGGGACATCGCTGTGCTGGTGAGTGGATCACCATCGAAGTTATGAAGGTGAGTCTTGATTATCTAGCAAATCGAATGGAATATGAAATTCCTGAGAAAGATTTAAGTTATAAAATGAACAGCATGCCAAGTATTCCTCAAAGTAAAATAGTAATCAAAAATGTAAAGAGGAAGATGTAGCTTCAAGAAAGCCTCAACCTGGTTGTGTTGGGGCTTTTGTATTTTTAATGAAGCGGGAGGGAGGAAACCGCGAAAAATCGCGAAATTATTACACGTAACCGCGAAATTATTACACGAAACCGTGGGAAGAAACATCAACCCGCGAAATGAATAGGCGAAATCGCGAAAAAAAGCTGTCAAACCGCGAAATTAACGTGCAGAACCACGAAATCGAATAAGAAAACCTTCAAGTTGAAAGAACTAATCAGTCATATATGATGCCTTAACATTAATTTGTAAGGATTTTACAAGGGATAATTGGTATTAGATTCATTTTATTTAGAATAATTTTCTTTTTTCAAACCTCTTTGTAGCCAAAAAGCTGAAGATAAGAGGGTTGTAGCGTAAAAAATATCCTTTACCTTAACAGCTTGGTGAAAAATGAAAGAATATAGAAATGAAAGGATTGGAAAACTTGCAATTGTATAAAAAATTATGACTGCCTTTTTCATTACGATTGCCTCCCATTTAAGGTTAACCTAAAAAATCATAAGTAAATATAATCCATATTTGGTAAAATAAAATTGTAAAAGATTTAATTAATAATACTTATTTAATAGAAAGAAGTAATAAAAAATTAAAGTTTACAAAAAAACGCTCAGATTTTTCCTGAACGTTTTTTGAACGGTTTAAACGATTAACCGGTTATCACGATTTTCTCAATTCCACTTCTTCCCCATATGAAATGGTGACAACTTTTGTATCAGCATAATCTTTTAAAAGATTTTTTAGCATTTGATCTTTATCCATCATATTTTCAACGATCGGAAAAGCGGTTAGCAATTGATTTAACACTTCAGGTTCTGGAGAGGTGTCTTTCGTTGGGAAGGTGTGGCTTGGGATGACGTACTTTACATCGAGTAAATGTTTAACGGCTTAAGCAGCTTCTTCCGGTCCCATTGAAAGGTACTAAGTGTTCGTTTTGGTGTTTTTTGCGAATGTCATTTGGATCAGGGTAAAAGTACAAACTTTGATAAAATAATACAAAATATGAAATTTTTATAGTATAATTAACTTGTTTCAATATAGGAGCAAAGGAGGTGTATTTTATGAAAGCAAGATTAAAAAACGATGCAGGTGTAACGAAAGAAGTTAAGATAGGATTTAGTTGGACTACTTTCTTTTTCGGTTTCTTTCCTGCTTTATTTAGAGGAGATTTAAAATGGGCAGCTATTATGTTTATTACATCAGTTGTTGTAGGTTTTTTAACATTTGGTTTTGGAGCTTGGATTCCTGGAATTATTTTTTCTTTTATCTATAATAAAATTTATATTAAAGAATTACTTGAAAAAGGGTACCGTCCTGCGGATGAAGAAACAAGAACTGAATTACAACATAAAGGAATTATTTCCGCTAACGAACAAAATGTTAGTGCCTAAAATAGAGAAGCCAGCTGGCTTCTCTATTTTTATTTGATCTTTTTTGAAGTTGAAAAGGATTTAAAATGAACTTTATGTGCTCCTTTTTTACCGTGAAAAAGCATGATTCTTCTCCGAATGGTGCTGAACTTTTTCCATTAAAAAGCCCATTAAGGAGCATTCCTGTTAGAAAGGTTTTGGGGGACTTGAAAGAAAAAAGCCCTCTTGGTATGATGCAGGGGTACCAACAAACACCTATCATCAAACCAAGGAGGACTCTACAATGAATTGTACACAAAATCGCAAAATTGAACAAGTCACCGATCAAACATTAGTGATTGGAATGGATATTGCCAAGCAAAAACATTACGCAGCGATGGTGGATGCACGAGGAAGGGAGCTGAAGAAGCGGTTTCCGGTGTTCCAGTCGAGAGCCGGATTTGAACAGTTCTATGCGCTGATCCAAGAGGCGATGAGGGAGTTTGGCAAAACGGAAGTGATCGTCGGAATCGAGCCGACCGGACATTACTGGTTGAACCTCGCCTACTTCCTCGAGGAAAAAGGGATCCCGTTGGTGATGGTCAACCCGATGCATGTCAAACGGTCAAAAGAGCTCGACGACAACTTACCAACGAAGCATGATGCCAAAGATGCTCTTGTCATTGCGAAACTGGTCAAAGACGGACGTTTTAGCTATCCGCGTATTCTCCATGAGGTGGAGGCGGAATTACGAGCAGGAAGTACGTTTCGAGAGTCATTACTCAAGGAACGGAATGCCGTCCACAATCAAATGATTCGATGGCTCGATCGCTACTTTCCTGAGTTTGTGCAGGTGTTTCCGTCGTTCGGAAAAATCGCGCTGGCGGTCTTAGAAAAAACGCCATTTCCGATGGACATCGTCGATCAAACGGTCGAAGGACTCATGGGGCTGTATCGGCAAAGCGAAGGACTCAAATGCCCGCAAAAGCCGAAACTTCAAAAGCTGTTAGAGGTGGCCCGTCATTCGATTGGCATCACGGAAGGACAACAGATGGCCCGTATCGAAATCGCCACGTTGGTCCGCCGATATCGCCAATTGGAACAAGAGATCGCAGCCCTCACAGAAGAGTTGACGGCACTCGCTCAAAAAACCGCCGAATATGAATGGCTCCAAACGATCCCAGGGCTAGGAGATGCGACGATTGTGGAATTGTTGTCGGAAATCGGAAGCTTTGCCCAGTATCAAGATCCGCGGCAACTGATGAAATTAGCGGGCTTGACACTAAAGGAGAACTCGTCAGGGCAACACAGGGGACAAAAACGAATCTCGAAGCGAGGACGAAAACGGCTACGCGCCCTTCTCTTTCGAGTGATGATGCCATTGATTCGCCATAATGAGGCGTTCCGTCAGTTGCACGAGTACTATACGACACGCCCCGTTAACCCGTTGCGTAAGAAACAATCGATTGTCGTGTTATGTGGCAAGCTATTGAAGATTCTATACGCGATTTGTATGAAACAGCAAGCATTTGATGG
>JAUSTR010000027.1 GCA_030812955.1 Bacillus alveayuensis | reverse complement strand
CCAATAAGTTTACTTTCGTATGGAAAAAATCAACCTCGAAATTTGAAGCGATGTTAAAGAAGAAAATCCAAGAAACACTCCAATACATACAACAAATAACACAAGAAGAAACAGGAGCCATTCAAAAGGAAATCGTAGAAGATCCAGAAATGACGGAACAAAAATTAGAGGCCATCGCAGCGAAAATCGAAGAAAAGGTAGAAGGGTTAACGAAAGAGATTGAAACAGAACAAGACCCAGAGACGCGAAAGGAAAAGAGACAAAAACGTAGTCAATGGAAAAAGCCTTTAAAGTTGATTCGAGAAAACTTCTTACCTCGGTTAGCGAAATATAAGGAACAGAACGAAACATTCGGAGATCGGAATAGTTATTCTAAAACAGATAAAGATGCCACCTTTATGCGTATGAAAGAAGACCCAATGAAAAACGGCCAACTCAAGCCCGGTTATAACGTACAAATGGGGACAGAAGGCCAGTTTATTGTGTTTTACAGCATTCATCAGCGTCCTACAGACACGCGTTGTATGATTCCGCATTTGCAGAAACTGGCGTCAACCTCTATCCCGATGCCGAAAACCATTATTGCGGATGCAGGGTATGGAAGTGAAGAAAACTATGTGTACGCACTTGGTGACGAGAAGGAGCCTCGATTTGATTTTCTGATTCCTTATGGAACCTATGAACAAGAACAGACACGTAAATACAAAAAAGACATCCGACATGTGAAAAACTGGACCTATCTTGAACAGGATGATTGTTTTATCTGCCCGAATGGAAGAAAGGTTCTGTTTAAAAAATATCAAACGAAAAAGAATTCGTCTGGATATGAGCAAAGCTTTAAAATATACGAATGTGAAGACTGTACAAATTGCCCATTAAAAGCGAAATGTACGAAAGCGAAAGGAAATCGACAAGTTCACTGGAATACCGTCTTCGAAGAAATGAAAGCGAAGGCAAAAACAGCCCTTGAATGTGAAGAAAAAGCCGCGATCTATGCTCGACGCAAAGTCGAAGTAGAAAGTGTGTTCGGTCACATCAAGGGCAATCGGTCGTTCCGCAGATTTTCGTTACGTGGGCTCGACAAAGTACATGTCGAGTTCGGCATAGTGGCATTAGCCCACAACATCCTGAAAGTAGCAGGGATCCGCCAGCTACTTTCAGGTCATAGCCGAAATAATACAAAAGCAAGTGGAGAAAAACGACTCGTTTTTCTCCACTTGCTTCATTTTAGGGACTTATCAGACAGCCCCTTTATTTATCGGAGTAAACCTTATTTCAAATCGAACCTAATGTGAAGTAGAAATGCATATTACTCCAGTTACTCCTTGAGGTGAAAAAGAATGGAAATATGTTGATAAAACCTCCATTCCCAAATGATCGATGGTTGACAATAGTAATTTTTTTAACTCTTCTGCATTATTTAGAATATCGGACTGACATTCAAATGCATCAATAATAAAATGTCTGCCTTTCGACTCCATTGAACCACTTCTCTATAAATAGATTTGTAGCAGGTTTCTATCTCGTGCTGGTAAACGCTACACACCTATTTCTCAATGGTTATTCTTTTAAGTACTATATGTTTTTGAAACTTATAATGCTTGTGCATATTGCTTATATTAGAAATAAAGTTTGTGTTGTTGGCGGAGAAACTCATTACTGTAGATGAGCAAAATCACTAACATAAATTTACATCCGAACAAAAAAGGAGACATGAACCCGATTCCTTGATTAGAATAGATGTGCCCACAACTATCCACAAGGAGGTTCATGTCTCATGAATAGACTAGCACATCATCAAGGAATTCACAAGTTTTTCACGATGTTAGGGTTGGCGCTTTATTTCTCGAAACCTGTTATGAAGCATCTTGTTCATATCGTGGATGCGATGGTGACGAAAGGTTTTTCGGGAACACTAACCGATTTACATCATGGGAGTTTTCATCCGAACCATCGCACGACACTCAGCCATTTTTTCACGAAAAGCCCGTGGGAGGAAGAGACATTGCTTCGCAAACTCCAGCAGTGGATGCTTCGTCGTGTCGAACGCAGCTCGAAACGAGAGAATTCACCCCTTTTTGTTTCGATCGATGATACGATTTGCCAAAAAACGAAGCCTTCGTCACGGGCCACGCACGCCATTCAAGGGTGTGATTGGCACTATTCTCACACAGAGAAAAGGTCGATCTGGGGACATTCTCTCGTTTGGCTCATGGCTCATACGATGACCCAAGCGTTTCCTTTTGCCTTTCGCCTCTACGACTAGACGGCTGGGAAAAGCAAAGGAAAATTGACGATCGAGATGCTTTCTTCGTTGGATGTGAGTCGCCCCGTTTATGTGCTGATGGACTCTTGGTATCCATCGCAAACGCTCGTGGAAGCTTGTCTGAAAAAGGGATTCCACGTGATCGCGATGCTCAAGACGAACCGAATTCTCTACCCGAAAGGCATCGCCATCCAAGCGAAGCAGTTTGCCCACTACATCGAACCGAAAGACACTCACCTCGTCACGGTGGGAGAAGAGCGTTATCGGGTGTATCGCTACGAAGGCTCTCTCAAAGGTCTCGATGATGCCGTGGTGCTACTCGCTTGGAAAGCCGATCAGCCGATGACATCTGAACATCTTCATTGCGTCTTGAGCACCGATCGGGAGCTAAGCGACGAAGACATCTTGAGCTACTATGCTGCACGTTGGTCGATCGAGTGTTTTTTCCGTCAAGCGAAAGACCAGCTGAAACTCGATGGATACCGCGTTCGCGGGCGTCGGGCGGTGAAACGGTATTGGATCTTGGTGCAACTTACGTATGTGTACAGCATGTTCGAGTCTAACAGTGATTTTTCGGATGGGCTCGATCTCCTGCGCAAGAGAAAAGGACATAGCCTCGTGGAGTTCATTTACCGTGCAGCAAAACAAAATATTCCCATTGATACCGTGAAAAAACAGCTCCACGTGGCATAAGGGGTACCCTGTTTATCTCTTTTTAAATGGTAATTATTGTAACGAAAATTGCTCAACTACAGTAGAGAATAATTAATCACTAATATTGAAAAAATGTTAATAATATGCCTTCTCAATACATCGCTCCCATTTTCATTTTTATCATTAGTAGTCTTTTCTATTGTCTAGGGACATTTTCTACAAATACAATGTTTTCACCGTGTCGGATATATATCGGTTCTAATTTAGACTACCTGTTATTCTTCGATGTTTTCGCTTTGTTCTACTAAAAAAGTTCTAAATATTTTAGAACGAGTCTAATGTTCTTAAAACCGTAATATACCCATATATGCGATGACTTCCATTCCATAATTAATGTGCTTCATATTAGTTGTTCGATTACAATTTAATGATATACTGTGTCAATAGAGCATGCGTTATTCTCACATCAGTATCCTAAATCTATGATTTTAAATTAATTTTTACGAACTAAAGTATTTTTAATCGATTGGATTTATCAATTTATTGTAATCATAAATAGTCACCAAATTAAATAAATTACAGGCCTTTTATAACCTGAATTTGTTGTTGGTATTATTTATTCGTCTAAAAAAAAGCTAACGAAAGTCAAAATAAATAAAAAATTTCGTTAGCTTGATGGTACAAGAATAAATACTTACAAGGAATTTTTGAAAAAAATCTTAATAAGTATTCTCCTCTTTTAAATTTAATAACTTTTCTTTAAAACTTTTTATTTTATTTGAGTCATTTAGAAGGGATTCTATATTTGTCTCTGCGATAAGCTTTCTAAATAAGTTATTATTTACCATAATAAATAAAGGTTTATCTACAATTTCTTTAAACCAAACATGTTTTTTTAAAATTCTTATGTTCCTAGTGTATGCCCTTCTTTCTTTTGTTCCATACATCACACCTATAAAAATAAATATAAATAGCCCTATAATTTTTATAATTAAATTTAAAATGTAAATAATTATTTCCACTAATATACCTCCGTATAAATTGAACAAATGATAAGAGGCTGTCTCAAAAAAGCCTTCGTTATCAAAAATCACAAATATACAATACTATATTAATTTCTATAGACTGTATATTGTATTTTTGAGTAAGACTTTAAGTAATGGAACAGCCTCTTATATAATACATTGTAGTTTAACTTTATCTATTTTGCCAAGTGTAAATTACTACTCCTCCAATTGCACCTGCTATTACTCCTACTGGACTACCAGAACTTATACCACCTATAATACCACCACCTACTGCAGCTCCAACTGCTTCACCAAGCTCCCAATCTCCAGCTTCAATAAGTAGTAACTCTTCAAAAAGCACTCGGATTTGAATCGATAAGTGCCTCTCAGCTATCCCGAAAAAACAATCAGATCAACCCACTCATTCTTGCCAATTTGTTCTTGGATCTTGTTTGGAAAATTCAACGGTACCATTATAAAAACGGAAAGAATTTGCCAATGAAAATCATTGATTCAAGTACACTCCCGTTGAATTTGACCCATTATAAATGGGCAAAATTCCGTCAAACAAAAGCTGGTGTAAAGCTACACTTACGGCTCGTTTTCATGGATAAAGACACCGTCTATCCTGAAAAAGCAGTGATTACGACAGCAAAAGAACATGACCGAAATCAACTCGAAGTCCTAGTGGATGATCAAGAAGCCATGTATGTGTTTGACCGCGGTTATGTGGACTATGAACGTTTTGATCGGATGACAGATGATGGCTATTTCTTCGTTTCAAGACTGAAGAAAAACGCAGTCATTCGTGAAGTCTATACATTTTCACTTCCTGATGATTGTCACGTTCTATCCGATAAAATGGTCTACATTGGTACCACACAAAATCGTACT
Source organism: Bacillus alveayuensis (assembly GCA_030812955.1). Taxonomy (GTDB): domain Bacteria; phylum Bacillota; class Bacilli; order Bacillales; family Aeribacillaceae; genus Bacillus_CB; species Bacillus_CB alveayuensis. The sequence continues at coordinate 15,736 of JAUSTR010000027.1, read as the reverse complement.
GAAAATGTCTTTCGTCTACTAGAAGTTATGGACACAAAAGGGAACTTACTTCGTTTCATCACCAACCGATTTGATTTAAAACCAGAAGAGATAAGTGATATTTACCGATCTCGCTGGGCTATTGAACTCTTTTTCAAATGGCTCAAGCAACACGTAGAAATTAAGCACTTTTATGGAATGAGTGAAACAGCTATTCAACATCAAATTTTCTTAGCCCTTATCACGTATTGCTTACATGTTCTCATTCAATTGAAGATGAAAAGTAAGAAATCCCTACTTCGAATTACTCGTTGGTTAAAGAGAGCTCTGTGGAACCAGCTTATGATTGATTGCGAAAATTTGATGGGCGAGCCAGTCCATAATCTCCCTTTTGTCGTTTTCGCTCTGGTTTAACTGTATATATTTACCAAATGGGCAGTGCCACCTTTCTTTAGGTTTTGTCTTTTTGGCACAAATTCACAAAAAATAATTAACAGAAAATTCTAACTATATTTATGCAATGCTAATGAAAATATATATTTTTTTACTGAGAATTTGGATGAATATGGAACAAATGTGTAGTTAGTGTTGTCGTCAATAGTGGGAGGTGGTTATTAAAGTTTATTATTAATCTATAAACATACTTTGATTCTAGTAAAACAATAGATTAGAAAGGAGAAGTAAGAAATGAAAAAAATTGCAAGCTCACTTTGTTTTCTGTTATTTTTCTCAGCAACATTACCTTTTTATGCAAGTGCCCAAAAAAATGAAAATTCGGATTTAAATGAAGGGGAGATGAAATTTATCGTTGATTCTTCAGAGCTTTCCATTTATCAATATAGAGAAGATGGAATTCTATACGAAACTCATGAAACCGTAGAAAAAGTTGATGATATTGAAGAGATAAACATCAAAGTTTATAAAGTTGATGGAGAAAATAAATTGTTGATAGATGAAGGAACTACTATTGTTTCTGAAGTAGACTCTGATAAGATTGAAGTGGAATCAGAAGAAGGTGAAAAGGTTCTTATTGATACTAGTAACAATAGTAGTAATTTGAAAAGCAACCGTGTTTTTGCAGTAAATTATTATTATACTGATGGTGGATCTTACGTAGCAGATGTAAGATATAGAGTGTTTTCTGACAGTAAGGCGACAGCAATTATGGCTGGGCAAAAACCTTACTATAAAGACACAAGAAAAAATAATTCTAATTTTATTAGATTTCAAGGACATGCAGATGGGTTAAGGAGTAAAGAGCTTGATTTGGTTACTTTTGGAGTAGCAAGTTTTGCAGATGATATAATAAAAGCGTTAAAAGCTGGTAATCTATTGAGTTGGTCTTTAATTAAAAAAGTTGTTGGAGGTGCCGTTAAAGTAGGTCCATTCGGTGCTGCTTTAACATTATATCAATATGGGAAAGAGTGGTTAGGAGCTAGAGAGGATTATCGAAAAATCTAATTTTTAAGAGGGGCTGTCCGAATAGTGTAAATTACTCCTGAATTAAATTTAAAGGAGCCTAAGAAGATATTTAAAATATTTTTTAAGGCTTATTTTTGGGGTGTTTGCATACATGAATTTTATGGACAGTCCCTTTCCTACCTATAGTCAAGAGCTTAAACTAATTTTAAAGGAAGGTGATAATTTTGGATTATGTCTTTATTTGCTTAATTATTCTCGTTAGCACCATACTTATTGTTGAAATCCCGATCTTTTTACTTAAGATAAAACAAACAAAAATCACATTGGTGCTATCTTATTTATTCATGGCATTAATTGTTTATGTTATTGGCCAATTTATACTTCTGAGTTATGAAGGTTTTACAAGAGTATTATCTTTAGCATTTTTAGTGGTAGCTTTTTTTTCATCTTTTAAGAAAAACAAGGACTAGGTACTCTTCCAGGTATAATAGCTTGTATAGAAAGAAAATTATTTCTATGTAAGCTTCTAATTGCTCACAAAAAGTTTGGAAAGTAGAATTTAAATTTAACAATAATTTTTGAGGTATGTAAGAATATTTTACTAGGCATAGTTTAAAGTTGTGAAAATATCGGGTACGTTCAATTCCTACTTATTCGTAACCGTAAAATAGTTCCCACCTATTAACCATATTGACTCTATGAGATAATCTCTTCAAATCAATATTTGAGGAGGTTTTTTGATGTCAAAAGCAGACTTGCGAAAAGAATGGGAACTACGGATCGCCGATTTTAGGAATAGTGGACAGACCCAATCCAAATGATGTGCAGACAATAATGTGAAACTTCATCAATTAAAATATTGGCTTAGAAAAATTGAAAACACGAATCGGATCTCAACACCGTCATCTAAATGGGTTTCAGTCACATTTGATATGCTCCCCTTAAGGTAGACAGGTAAAAAAATAAAAAACGTCTCCTTTCGAGTACCTGTCACTTTTCCATTTCTGCTATTCGATTGATTTTCAGTTTTTGAACATTCCAATATGTCAATGTTCGCCACACCCATTCAAGAGGACCTAAGCGATATTTCTTCAGCCATTTATGACTAATGATAACCTGAACAGCAAAAATAACAATTGAAATGAAAAGTCCTACAAATGGATATACTTTCCCGTACAATCCAAAACCGTAGCTGTAAAAAAGAGACGTACAAATAATAGATTGCATGATATAATTCGTAAAAGCCGTTCGTCCAACTGCCGCCACCTTCATGAATTTTTTTTGCCATTTTTGCTGCTTCATGATGAGAGTGATAGACATGACATAAAATAACATAAGAAATGGCGCCCCAATAAACCAGAATGACTGCTCAAATACAGCTAAAATGTTAAGCGGCAGCCCAACTAGCAAGCCTGTCCAGCAAATACGTTTTAATAGCTGTTGATTCTTTTTTACTTCATGGAACATTCTCCATTTTGCAAAAGCAGCTCCAAGCAAAAACATACTAAAATAAGGAATCATAGAGTATCCGTATAGAATAGGTTGTAACGGCCACATGCCTAAAGAATCCATATAGTACAAACGATCATGTATACGCTGCTTGAAAACCTCTAGAAAGGTTCCATTTTGATAATGTTCCATAGCCTGTTTTGCTTCTTTTTCCATTTCTTGTATGAATTCTTGGTCATAAAAAGTTTCCATACCATTATTTGTTGATAATGAATAAATGCCTATGAACAAATAAGGAAGCGAGTATAAAGAAAATAAAACAATTGCCCATATTAGAAGCGTTATCGGCTTGAAATTTCGAAATAATAAAAGAAGAAAGCCCATTAACGCATAGTCCATTAAGATGTCGCCATCCCAAATGAAAAAGGCATGAATGACTCCAAATCCAAACAAAACGAATAATCTTCTAAGATAAATGGGAACAAACTTTTCTCCTTTTGCTTTTGCACGCTCCATCATGATGACCATACCAAAGCCAAAGAGAAACGAAAACATCGTGATAAACTTAGCTTGCACAAAAATATCAAGAAATCCTCTTGTTAAATGATCAAGCGCTCCCCAATTTTCCGTAAAAAAATTGTTTTTCCCAACTAAACTTAAATACATATCAGGATAACTAAAATGTGCCATGTTGACTAGGAGAATACCAAAGATAGCAAAACCTCGTATGATATCAATGACATCTAAGCGTTCTTGTTCGGAAATCGGATGTAATTTATTCACAACGGTCTCCTTTCGATATGAAGATAAGTATTTTAAATGATCACAAGTGTTGATTATCCATTATTTTACTTAAAAATACAGAATCGTATGGCTGAACACAAGCTTTTCTGCTGGAGTCGGCAAGCGATTCGCTTGCCGACTCCGGCAGAAAAGCTAGAAATAGAGCCATCTCAACTAGTTATTATTGGTTAATCAACACACCTGTTAAATGATTTATAATTTGGATCCAAAAAATTCATAGTTAAGAACATAGCATTTTATTCCTAAAATATATTTCTATCTTATCATCTAGTTACAAATTTATGTTTATTCCCTAACTTTTATATTTTTTAAGTTGATATACTTTCACATGCAAGATGAACTGCGAAAAAAAAAGCTTGGCAAATGAATCGCCAAGCTCATTTATATGAATGAAAGGATGATTAGTTCATTACAAAGATTCTTTCACTTCTTTAAAAAATGGGGCTAATATATTTTTTAATACGGAGACGCTATGATGAAATTGCTGTTGTTCTGTATCATTTAACGTCAATTCCATTACTTCGCGAATACCGCTTCGATTGATAATGGCTGGGACTCCAATATACACATTGTTTTCGCCATATTCCCCATCAAGGTACGCAGAAACTGTTAAAATAGCATTTTCATTGTGTAAAATGGCACGTGTAATACGAACTAGTCCCATGGCAATGCCGTAGTAGGTTGCCCCTTTTTTTTCAATAATTTGATAAGCAGCATCTCGAACATTTATAAAAATATTTTCTAAATCTTCTTTTTTATAGTGATCATTTTTGGCAACTAGCTGTTCAATTGGGATACTGCCAATTTCCGCATGACTCCAAACGGGAAGCTCTGTATCTCCATGCTCGCCAATAATATAGGCGTGAACATTTGTTGGCGCTATTTTGAAATAATCCCCTAGCAAAAAGCGGAATCTTGCTGTATCAAGAATCGTACCAGAGCCGATGACACGCTCTTTCGTCAAACCGCTAAATTTCCATGTCGCATATGTCAAAATATCTACTGGATTCGTGGCGATAAGGAAAATTCCATCAAATCCAGAAGCCATTACAGACTCAACAATTGTTTGGAAGATTTTAATATTTTTATCGACGAGATCTAGCCTTGTCTCTCCTGGCTTTTGATTAGCACCGGCACAAATCACGACTAAATCCGCATCACGGCAGTCTTTGTAATCTCCAAACCAAATGTTGGTTGGTTTTGGCGCAAAAACTTTCCCATGATTTAAGTCCATAACGTCTCCTATTGACTTTTCTTTATTTACATCAATTAAGACGAGCTCATCCGCAATTCCTTGATTGACAAGAGCAAATGCATAACTTGATCCAACAAAACCTGTCCCTATAACTACTACTCGATTGACACGTTCTCTACTCACTATAAATCATCCCTTCGAATATTCATTATTTGTGAAATATTTCACAATATGAATTTTACATGATTTTCAAAACTTCCACTAGTGCCAGTGAAAGGAAAATTTGTCTATATTGTTACAATTTCCTCTATTTTAATTTTACTTTACCGAACTTGTCACATGTTGCCTGAAAACAGTCACGAATCTAAATGTTTTTTCTTTTTGTTCACATTATCTCATAAAAAACCTCGCCAATCGGCGAGGCAGCAACATCTTTTCTTGAAGCTAAAAGAAAGTTTTTCTTCTCAACTACCCTTTCATCATCTTTAATTCCTTTCCAATCCGTTCAATGCTTTGATGAATATAGGAAATCTCCTCTTCTGTATGGCTTGCCATAAGCGTTAAACGAATTCGGCTCATTCCTTCAGGTACGGTTGGCGGTCGAATGGCTGGAGCATATATTCCAGCTTCAAGCAGCTTTTGAGCAAATTGTACAGCCTTGTCTGCTTCTCCAATGATAACAGGAATAATCGGCGTTTGTTCACCTAGAACATAAAATCCGCTGTTGACTAACTTTTCGCGAAGCTTTCGTTCAAGTCGATGAAGATGTTCTCTTCTGTCGGGCTCTTCTTCGATGATGTCAATCGCCTTTTTTGAGGCGGCTGCAATCCCTGGCGACATGCCCGTTTGAAAAATAAACGAACGAGCTTTATTTCTTAAATAGTCAATCAGTTTTTGTGAACCAACAACAAAGCCACCTTCTGTTCCGACCGCTTTACTTAATGTACCGATTGTGACATCAACATCCACGTTCAAAAATTCACTCGTTCCTCTTCCATTTTCCCCCAAAACACCCGTAGCATGGGCGTCATCGACGATCACATAAGCATCATATTGCTTTCCTAGCTTGACAATGTCAGGAAGTGGAGCAATATTTCCATCCATGCTAAAAACGCCATCTGTCACGATAAACCGGTACCGATAACCTTGAGCTTCCTTTAATTTCTTCTCTAAATCTTCCATATCCACATGCTTATAAACAATTGTTTTTGCTTTACTTAAACGGCAGCCATCGATAATACTAGCGTGATTTAACTCATCACTTAAAATACAGTCCTCTTCTCCTGCTAAACTAGAAATAACACCGATGTTCGCTAAATATCCGCTTGAAAAGAGCATAGCCGCCTCTTTATTTTTAAAACTCGCTATTCTTTGTTCAAGCTGATCATGCAAAATCGTATTTCCAGTCGTTAATCGTGACCCTGAACTGCCAATCCCAAATTTTTCATGGGCTATAATAGCCGCCCTAATGAGACGTCGATCCCCTGCTAGTCCCAAATAATTGTTGGAAGCAGCCATTAAATACTCTTTCCCGTTGATGACTACTGATGAAGCTGGGCTAGACTCTGCCGTTTTTAACTCGCGATACAAGCCTTTTTCTTTTATTTGCTTCAGTTCAATCTCTAACCAGTTATGCATTCGCGCCGGCAAAGTATTCGGCCTCCTTCACTGGCACCTCTAATATCGCTTGTTTATAAATTTTGAGCATTTCTTTTAGTTCTTCTTTCGTGCTGACAAGCGGCGGCATGAAGACAAGAACATCCCCCATCGGACGTGTTAATAAACCTAATTCTCTCATTTTTAAGCTTGTTTTATAGCCGACTCGCTGTTCAAACGGGAAAGGTTCCTTCGTTTCTTTATTCAAGACGAGCTCAATTCCACACATAAACCCTAACTGACGAATGTCCCCTACATGTGGGAGTTCTTTCAATTCTTCCAGCAGCTCTTTTACATACTCTGATTTTTCTGCAACTTGATTGACAAGATCGTCGCGTTCAAATAGACGTAGATTTTCTAAAGCGACCGCACAACCGAGCTGATTTCCTGTATACGAGTGTCCATGGAAAAACGTTTTAAATTTTTGGAAATCATCGTAAAAGGCTTCATAAATTTTTTCGGTCGTAAAAGTAACGGCAACCGGTAAGTATCCGCCCGTAATTCCTTTTCCTGCTGCCATTAAATCTGGCTCAACCCCTTCATGCTCACAAGCAAACATTTTTCCTGTTCGTCCAAATCCCGTTGCCACCTCATCGACAATCATTAACACATCATATTTCGTACAAAGCTCGCGTACACCAGATAAATACCCTTCTGGCATTAAAATCATTCCGCCGGCACCTTGCATCATCGACTCAATAGAAAGGGCGGCAATTTCTTCATGTTTTTCTTTTAGTAATTGTTCTAGCTCATGTAAGCATTCATCACGGCATATTTCGGCATTTTCAGATGGATGGCGGTACACATATGGAACCGGTATTTTATAGCTTTCAAACATAAGCGGACCGTACACTTGATGGAATAAATCAATTGCCCCGACACTAACCGCTCCAATCGTGTCGCCATGATACCCGTTTTTAATAGCAATAAATTTTTGCTTTTTCGTTTTTCCAATGTTTTGCCAATATTGATACGCCATTTTTAGCGCAATTTCCATCGCCTCTGCACCGCTATCGGAATAAAAAACTCGTGTAAGAGATTTAGGAGAAATTTCGACCAATTTTTCAGCTAACTCTGTTGCTGGAACATTCGTCATTCCTAGCAATGTCGAATGCGCAATTTGATCAAGCTGCTTTTTTATCGCATCATTTAATTCTTTTTTACGATGTCCATGAACATTCAGCCATACGGAAGAAAAAGCATCATAATATTCCTTCCCATGAATATCCTTTACTTTAATCCCTTCCCCACTTTCAATAATAAGCGGATTTTCATCATAATCCTTCATTTGTGTAAACGGTAGCCATAAATACTTTTTACTTTTTTCAATTAAATCCATTCCTTCTCCTCCCATCCGATCAAAACAGGTGTTTTTTCCAAAAAAGAAAGATAGCTTTCAAGATCTTCCTTTAAGTCGACAAAAATAATACGCCCCCCTTGTTCGTCGCCAAGTTCTTTTAATGGCGATATTCGTTGATAGCCAAAATTCGGACTCGCCACATATCCTGTAGTGTAATCCGGATCATCGGACCAGCAAAGCTCTGCAACCGTTGCCTCATGTGAACAAACCTTTGTCGCAAGCGCGATTGCTTCTTTCATTCTCGTGTTGTCTTTTATGCTTTCTTCTTTTAGCCATTTTTTATAGCTATTTGGATCCCAATCAAACCTTGTAACACGTATACCTCGATTCTCTCGGTCATCGATCCGCCTTCCCGTATGAACGTCTATGACAATCGCACCACGAACATGATAATTTTGTTCCAGTTCAACAAAGCTTTGTTCAATAACAGAATCACCAATACCACATTGGGAAAGAAAATGCTTAGCCAGCTGTCTCCCTTTTGAAACGGTTTTGACATCATGCCATTTTGGTTGAAGTGGTGGGATAAATTGAATCGGCTCTGAAATCGCTTCTACTTTTAACTGAAAAAAATCAGGAGTGCCTCTCGCATGAGTGAAGGCTTTTTGCATTAAGTAAAGGGCGTTTTCCTGCAGGTCTTCAAATCTAGCTAGCTTTTCCCCACCCGAAATATGCTTTCCCCCATCCTCGTGCGCTCCACCTTCCGCTGCTCTCATTCGTAAACTGTAAAAACGTCTTTGTTTTATAGATGATCACACCTTTCATCACGATTCTGTTAACTATTTTATATTTATAGTTAACATATTAGAGGGGATTTGCTACTGTTGTCAATGATCAGTCTGTTGAATAAATACATACAAAAATATCGTTGCATTGTATAAATGTTCAAATATTTGTTCAAAATAGGATTAGATTCCAAGTATTCCCCCATTCTTCATCACCCGAGTTTTCGGGTGTTTTTTTTTATCGTAAATACCGTGACATTTCTTATAAAATAAAGTTAGATGATCTATTTAGGGGGGCTTTCTTTTGCCAAAATTTATTTTTCTCCTTTTGATGATGAGCTTTCTCATAAGCTGCTCACATTCACCTAATGAGGAAAAATCAGCACCGCTAACCGTTGAACCGTATTTGTTAAATGAACATGAACAAACACTTATATCGAAAACGGCTGTGCAAATGATGTTCTTTAAGCTAAATGGAACATTACATGAAAACGAAGACTTAGAGCTATATGTAGAAGAATATCAAAATGGGAAGCCAACGAAAAAACTATTGATGGCCAACGAATTTCGAGAAGTCAAATCAATATTTCAAAACACCATCATCTCTTTTGGTTATGTTGATGATACAAATATGAATAAGGAGGAAAACAAAATCGAGTGGATAATCGGCACACCTTCCGGCAATATAAGAGTTGCAAGTGAAGTTGAAAACATTCAAGCATACTCATTTAACCATAACATCTTTGAAAAAATTTCTTTAAAAAAGAATGAACCTACGATAATTGGAGCATGGTATGGAACAAAAAAAGGACCATTAAGCACAAATGACCGTTCAGAAGACGGATCACTTCCTAAAGCCATTCAAGAAAGTGATCTTGCATATGTGTTTGTCGTAAAGTTAGTAGATGATGATCAAGCGGAATCATGATTTTTTTGTTTAAAAAAAGAAAACTTTCGATTAATGGATCGGAAGTTCACTTGTTTTTTTCGCACAATTTATCGCTTTGATCAATTAGAAAAAATACGTAAATCACGATATCTTCAGTGAGAGATAAGACTTGAAGCAATCGGCGAACGACCGATTGCTTTTTGGAAACCTTTTTTAAACTTCATTACAAAAACTAAAAAAGGATGGAGCAGCTTTTACATTGATTCCAATAGTTTATATAATGCATGTGTTCCGCTATTTTCTTCTCCCATTTCAGCCAATTGCTCATATAATGATTTTGCCAAACTTAGTCCAGGAGTTTGAACACCCAATTCCTCTGCCGATTCAAGCGCAATGTTCATATCCTTGATAAAATGCTTTACGTAAAATCCTGGATTAAAGTCTCCATCAATAATGCGAGGGGCTAAATGACTGAGCGACCAGCTCCCGGCTGCCCCATTTTCAATACTTTTAAGAACGTTTTTCGGATCAAGTCCAGATTTTTTGGCGTATAAAATGGCTTCACACACCCCGATCATGTTCGAGGCAATGGCGATTTGGTTACACATTTTCGTATATTGGCCGGCTCCAGCCTTTCCTTGTAAAACAATATTTGTCCCCATTAATTTCAAAAGGGGGTGAACCGTTTCAAAATCTTCCTTTTCTCCTCCAACCATTATCGATAATGTCGCTTCCCTTGCCCCAACATCCCCACCTGATACAGGTGCATCTAATGCATGTATTCCTTTTTCTTGAGATGCTTGAAAAATTTTCTTCGCTAAACGAGGGCTTGAAGTCGTCATATCTATGACATATGTACCTGGCTTTGCCGTATTTAAAATTCCGTGTTCTCCTAAATAAATTTCCTCTACATCTTGTGGATAACCGACGATTGTGATGATCACATTCGCCTGACTGGCTAAACCTTGAACACTATTTGACCAAATGGCCCCTTGCTGAATTAACGTTTCCGCTTTTTCCTTCGTCCGATTATACACGTAAACACGATAACCTGCATTTAAAAGATGATTCGCCATACTTTTCCCCATAACACCAGTTCCAATAAAACCAATTGTCGTTGTTTCTTTTGATAAACTCATTTATTTTCTCCCCTCATGCTTTTTTCAATAATCTGATTTCCGTCTAAATAGGTCCTTCATGAACACGTTTCCATTTTTTGATCAATCTACTTTTAAAGCCATAATATCACATAAATTAGGAAATTTCTTGAAGTGATTATGAAGAAAGATGGAAATATTTTTTCGGACACGCATACACTTTTCACGAGGAAGGTGAAAAAAGTGAAAAATCAATTTTTAAAATGGATTTCGATGCTGCCTCTTTTCATCATCATTCTTTTCGCCGCATATCTGGATCACGAGGATATGCAAAAGGCAAATACGGTTGTTTTAGGAGATATCGACAGTACTCCTGTTAGTGGTGATGGCGTCGATGAAAAGGAAATGAAAGATGAGGCAGAAGGGCTTTCTTATACACTAGAAAAAAGATTGGAAAAAAGGGAAATCATAAATGGTTACTTAGTCGAAACCTATCGGGAATATGAAATATACAAAGATGAAAGCGGAAACGTGATCAAAACGGTCCCAACCTCGAACTTAGATTTTTTACGATACTATATTAATGAGTAAAGAGAGAAATTTTTAACATATTCCTTTAATTCAATTCACAAGTGTTGATTATCCATTATTTTACTTAAACATACAGAATCGTATGGCTGAACACAAGCTTTTCTGCCACATCCCTCGAACAAGAACGCCAGCGGGCAAATTTATTTGCCCGCAAAACGTTCATTGTTCGAGAAGGGCATGCGTATAGCATGCCCAGTCGGCAGAAAAGCTAGAAATAGAGCCATCTCAACTGGTTATTATTGGTTAATCAATACGCCTGAATTCAATTCATTCATTTTTCGTTTAGATCAGCTCACGCAAAATAAAAATCGCAAAAATCGCTACTAATAAATCAAATGGCAATTTATTTTCCTCCAATCTATGAAAGCATTCGCTACATTGTCATGCAAATTCCCTGAATTTATATTATTATAAAATTTTTTCATTTTTGTTAAAAAATAAGCCGCCCGAATAGGCAGCTTTAAGAAGCAACTTTTTCTAGTTGATGAAAGCTAGAATTTTTTGACTTTTTCACTTGCAACATAAACCAAAAAATGACAGATAATGTGATGACAATGCCAAAGATCATGGAGCTTTCAAATGCCATTTGAAAACCTTCTGGTGCGTAAAAGATGTAGGTGCCGACAATACTTGTCATAAACATGGCGGGAACACTGCAAATCCAGTGGAACTTTCCGTTTTGCAGCAAATAAATCGCTCCCGTCCAAAGCATCACGGTTGCCACAACTTGGTTTGTCCATCCTACATAACGCCAGAGAAAGGAGTAATCCATCTGAGTTAATGCAAAAGTTACGACAATAACGGGTGCTGTAAGTAATACCGTTTTCTTATAGGAGTCCACTTTCATCCCCATTTGTTTCACTAAATCAACAAGCATCATTCGCGAAGATCTTAACGCCGTATCTCCTGTTGTCACCGGTAATATAATGACCCCTAATATCGCTAAAATACCCCCTAGTTGTCCGAGCAGAGAAGTACTAATTTCATTGACTACACCAGCTGGTCCGCCTTCTGTTAACGCTTGGGCTAATCCATCTGTACCTCCAAAGAATGTCATACCAGCTGCGGCCCAAATTAACGCAATGATCCCTTCCAAAATCATCGCACCGTAAAAAATTTTCCGACCATCACTTTCCTTTTTCATCGTTCTAGCGATAATTGGACTTTGAGTTGAATGGAATCCAGAAATCGCTCCACAAGAGATTGTGACCATTAATAACGGCCAAATTGGCAATTGCTGCGGATGTAGATTTTCAAAAGTTAAATTCGGAATCGGTTGATTCATAAAAAATAGCCCAACCGCAATGGAAACGGCCATAAATAATAACACAGCCCCGAAAACGGGATAAATTTTTCCAATTACTTTATTGACTGGTAAAAGTGCCGCTAAAATAAAGTACGCAAACACCACTAAAATAGCGGCCATATAGCTTAACGGTGTTACCTGTGAAATTAATTGAGCAGGACCTGCTGTAAAAGCAGCTGCGACAAGAATCATTAAAATAAGGGAAAGAACATTAATGACCGCTTTTACACTCTTCCCTAAATAGCGGCCAACGAGTGAAGGATATTGCTCCCCGTTATGACGCAACGATAACATACCCGAAAAATAATCGTGCACCGCACCGGCAAAAATACTTCCAATAACAATCCAAATAAAGGCAACAGGACCGTATAAAGCTCCCATAATCGCCCCAAAAATTGGTCCTAAACCGGCAATATTGAGAAGCTGAATTAGCGTTCCCTTCCACCAGCTAATCGGTGTATAATCAAGCCCATCCGCTTGCGAATAAGCAGGCGTCACATTTTCATCATTCACTCCAAATATTTTTTCCACTACTTTCGAATAAACAAAATAACCAAGAATGAGTAGAATAATTGCTGCGACAAATGTAACCATCATCTAGCACTCCCTAGTTTATTTTTTCAAAATATTTAAAACATATTTTAATAAAATAATAAAAAAATATCAATAATGAATTTTTAAAATCTTTCTCAAAATAGAAAAGTTGTGACACAAGAAATATTTTAGTGAGAATTTGAGTTATTAAGGAAAAAAAAGTGCTTAAATAATATTTTTGTATATTAAGAATATTGCTATTATAGCTTTTCGACTGCCAGGCAAGCGATACGCTTGCTATGTCACGCTAAAGCGTGACGTGAACCGAACAAAAGTCGATGATCGGACAAATTTAATTTGTCCGACCACGTGCTTTGTTCGGCTCATGGACAGTCGAAAAGCAACATAGTTTACGAAAACAGCCTTTTTAAAAAATATCAATTTCTCAAAAATCATATCTTTTCTTTTTTCTCTGTTTTTCTTCCAAAATGAAAATGTCGTCGATCCCCCGGGGTTTTGACGCTACAGGAGGTCGACGACATTTTATACTCGGATAAGTTTTTTTGACACGCATCATACAAAGGCCTCTTGATAGACATTCGAGAAGCTCTCCATAACCATCACTTTAATAATTCTTTTCCTTTTTTATAGTCTTCCTCCATCACTTCTTTCGGAACCATGCTACCACCAGTAGCCCACATCAGATGTGTTGCTTTTTTCAGCTTGCTTAGGAGGTTTTGTTGTTGAATATATTCATTTCCTTTTTTCATTAATTGAATAGGTCCGTAAACACTTGCTAAAGCAGACGGTTCTAAATGAATATGTTCACAATCCATCATCATCGTTAGTAATTTGTAAAGCTGTTCATCTGAAGCCGTATAAATTCCGCTTAACAACGGCTCTATTAATTTTCCAACAAACTTAGAAGGTGTTCCGACAGCTAACCCGTCTGCAATCGTCTCATTATCTATTCCAAAGGACTGAACGGATACTTGATCGTGTAGACCCGTTAATAAACCGAGCAGCATGCACGGAGAATGAGTCGGTTCAGCAAAAAAACAATGGACATGGTCTTGAAAAATGAGCTTTAAGCCGAACGTTACACCGCCAGGACCGCCGCCAACGCCACATGGTAAATAAACAAAAAGAGGATGGTCTTCGTTCACTTGAATATTCATTTTTTGTAATTGTTTTTGCAGCCTTAAAGCCGCTACTGCGTACCCTAAAAATAAATGCTGTGAATTTTCATCATCAATAAAATAACAAGTTGAGTCCTTTTCTGCTTGCTTTCTGCCTTCTGCCACCGCTTTTGAATAATCTTCTTGATGTTCTACGACCTTTACCCCGTATTTTCGAAGCAAGTCCTTTTTCCACTTTTTCGCATCATGTGACATATGAACCGTCACTTGAAAGCCGAGCTTTGCACTCATAATGCCGATGCTTAAACCTAAATTGCCTGTTGACCCAACTGCAATGGAAAAGTTCGAAAAAAACGTTCGAAACGACTCATCAGCCAATTTCGCATAGTTATCTTCTTTTGAGATCAGCCCATGTTTTATCGCAAGATCTTCTGCATGCTTTAGCACTTCATAAATGCCGCCTCTTGCTTTTATGGAGCCTGAAATAGGAAGGTGGCTATCACATTTAAGCAAGAAATCACCCGGCAGATCCATTTGAAAATGCTCTTGCAGTGAGCGTTTCATATTGGGAATGTGTACAACTGGTGATTCAATTATTCCGTTTTGATCTTTCGTTTCAGGAAAGACCTTTGAAATATATGGCGCAAATCGATGTAATCGTTCTTCAGCCTCTTTTACATCCGCCATCGTTAACGGACATTCTTTCAGCGCTTGATGAACTTGTTGATAGTTCGTATTTACCCATAATGCTTCTTTTAAAGAAATTACATCATTTAATAACGGAATTTCTTGCTTCCATTGTTCAATCGTTTTGCCTTTTATCATTGAAATCTCCTCACTGTATTAAGGGAAATTTTTTATTTTCTCGAAGGACATTAAATAAATTGAGGAAAGATTTGAGCTGAATCCCTCATAGGAATAAGAACCACAATGCATTGAGATCATCTAGTAAAAAAAGGAATTTCTGATATTTTCATTTTATCGAACTAGTGGAAATCTAGCAATCCTATGTTTCCCCTACTATCATTTGGCAAACAAAAGAACCGTCATGCCTCTTGTAACTCTTCTATTTGAAAGCTGACGGCATCTTATTGTCCGCTCATTGTTTGTTTTCTTCACCGATATTTTTTAGGAACAACAAATTGTTTGCCAGTTCGGTTCAATATTTTCGTTATTTTTAGATAATCGACAGTAAATGTGAATGTTTGGATCGTATTCGACAGAAGTTGGATTGTATTCGACACAAATCGGACAGTATCGGATGTGGATACTTTTCTTGTAACGAAAAGAGTAGAAGAACTTGTTATATGTGAATTCTAACCAAATTACAAATGGCTATCATGAAAAGCTATATCCTACTACTTTCAGTTAAATTCCACTGAAAAATTTACAAACATCTAAATTTTTATCCCAGTTCATCATTCAGATAAGTAGATAAAAGCAAGTCATTTTTAATGTCTAAAGTGTAAATTCAAAAGTGGTTTAACTTTAATATAACTCAACTTTCGCAGTGAAAAATTTATGATTAATCCTTGATTTGATAGGTTTCTTTGGGTATCTCATATTCACTTGACACTGAAAAAATTCGTC
>JAUSTR010000026.1 GCA_030812955.1 Bacillus alveayuensis | reverse complement strand
CGCAAATGTCGGAATTTATGCACAAATTGGGGGATATGACGCCAAATGGAGCCGGCATGACAGCTTATTTAAAAATTTTGCAAGGCTATGATCTGCCGCAATTTATTTGGCCTGTCATATACTTATGTCTTTTCGGTTTTGTTATGTTCGTATTGGGCTTGCTAGTTTTCCCAAAAAGGGGTGAAATGGCGTGATCGGAGTTTTGACAGCAAAATTGCGTCTTTTTATCCGCAAACCATGGCTGTTTTTCATGATGTCGGCTCTATCTGTTGTATTTGCTTTTCTCATCAGCGGTGCAAACGAACGGGAAATCGTCGTTCCAGTATATAGCGAATTGCCTGAAAGTGAAATAGAGGAAATGATTCACTCTCTTGAACAATATAATTTGTTTTCATTTAAAAGGATGGAAAAAGAAGAGGTTGAAAAGCTTGTAAGTGAAGGGAAGGCAGAAGCAGGTGTGGAGCTTAAAAAGGACGATTTCCGCATCATTGTTGCTTCAAAAACGGCAAATAGTAATCTAATACAGCAAACGGTTCAAAAAGTTTACGCAAAAGCATTACAATCCAAGTCGATCATCGATCAGGTGAAGGAAAAACAAGGAGAATCAAGCGCAAAGCAAGTGGAAAAATCGCTTGCGGAAGCGAAAAACGATCCGGTGTTTACCATAGAGACAAAACATTTCCGTGCGGATGAAACTGTTATCATCAACAGCAAAATGCAATCGATTTTCGGCAGTGTCTTATTTTTTGTCATTTATACGATTGCGTACAACGTTTTCAATATATTAATGGAGAAGCGAAACGGCATTTGGGATCGAATGATTTTGTCGCCGGTCAAAAAATGGGAGATGTATGCCGGAAATTTAATTTACAGTTTTGCAACCGGCTATATTCAGGTGGCGCTCATTTTTGCAGTCTTTCACTTTGTGTTTGATGTAGATTTCAGCGATAAATTTTGGTTTGTGCTCGTATTGCTCATCCCTTATGTACTGGCAATTGTCGCAATATCAATTTTTATAGTAGGAATTGTCAATAATGAGCAGCAGTTTCATGCGGTGCTTCCGCTTGTTTCTGTCAGCATGGCGATGCTTGGAGGAGCTTATTGGCCGCTGGAAATTGTTTCTTCGGATGCACTTCTCTTGCTTTCAAAATTTGTCCCCGTTACGTATGGAATGGACCTGTTAAAAGGGGCGGTAGTTTACGGCTACTCATTCAGCGATTTGCTCTATCCGATGAGCATCCTATTCTTAATGGCTGTCGTGTTCATGGGGTTAGGCATCAACATTATGGAGCGGAAACTCTTTCGCTAATTCTTTTTCTATTCCCCATTCAAAGTTAGGCATCAACATTATGGAGCGGAAACGGGCTTAAGCGGTCAGCTTCCATTTGTAAATTATATGGAGTCCCGCCTTAATCGTTGGCGGGAGCATGATTTTGCATTTGCCGGCTGACAAGCTTTTGATACAACGGATGGGACTGCAAAAGTTCATCATGTGTTCCCTGACCGGTAATTTTACCCTTTTCGAGGATGATGATTAAATCTGCATTAATAATCGTTGAAAGTCGATGGGCGATGACAAATGTTGTACGATTTTTCATAAGATGAAGGAGAGCGTTTTGCACTTTTTGCTCGGAGTTGCTGTCTAAATTGGATGTAGCTTCATCCAGCAGCAGAATTTTTGGATTTCTCAACAGTGCCCTCGCGATGGCAATGCGCTGACGCTGTCCTCCGGATAGTTTGATTCCTCGTTCACCCACTTCTGTGTCATAGCCGTCTTGCATTTGTTCGATAAATTCATCTGCATTGGCCAATTGCGCTGCTTTTCTCACTTCTTCTTCGCTTACTGTACGATTTAGCCCGTAGCAAATATTTTCACGAATCGTGCCAGACATAATCGGGCTTTCTTGGGAAACGTAACCGATCTGTTGGCGCCACTCAAAAAGCGGAAATTCGCGAATGTCGGTATTCCCTAATTTTATTGCCCCGTTTGTTGGCTGATAGAACCGTTCAATGAGGGAAAAAATAGTTGTTTTCCCAGCACCGCTTGGTCCGACGATCGCGACGGTTTGGCCGGGCTTCACTTCAAAATGAATGTTTTGCAAAATCGTTTTTCCTTTTTCATAAGCAAACGATATGTTTTGAAACACGATCGGTTTATGAACATCAATGCTTGTGTTTCCATTATTATATTCTGTTTCTGTATCCAAAAGCTGATGAATTCGTTCTGTCGCACCCATTGCCTTTTGGAAAGCTGTAAAGAATCCTGCCATTTGGCTAAACGGTACAATAATTTGCACCATATATATAATGATGGCAACGAGCGAACCGGCAGATAATTCTCCTGCGGCAACACGAATTCCTCCATAGCCGATAATGACGACTAACACCGCCATAATAATTGTAGCCATTAAAGGTGACACAATCGCTTGGATTTTTGCTTCCTTCAAGCCGAATCGGAACAACTGCTGAATTTTTTTGTTTCCGTTTTCCTTTTCGACAGGCTCGGCAATGTTTGATTTTACCAGCCGGATATCGCTCAGCACGCGGCCTAGATTGCCGCTGAAAGTGGCCATTTCGTCTTGGGTTTGCATGGAAATTTTATAGATTTTCTGTCCAAGTGGAAGAACCAATATGATTGCAAGCGGTACAAAAATAAACAGAATGAGCGTCATTTTCCAATCAATGATAATTAAAATAGCGACAGCCCCTAAGACCGTAACAATTCCTGAAACGAAATTAGCAAAATGCTCGGTCACGAGCGACTTTACTGTATAAGTGTCCTGTGTTATGCGGCTCATCAATTCCCCAGATTCATGGCGGTCAAAATATGGAATCGGCAAATACAGCACATGGTTCCAAAGTTTGGAACGGATTTTTGCCACAATGTATTCGCCAATATAAGACATAAGATAATACGAGAAGCCTGATGTGGCCGACTGAAAAATAAAAACTGCAATCAATAAAAAGATTAAATGAAAATCAATGTTTGAAGTTGAAAAACGATCAATTAAATCCCGCGTAAAGATCGGAACGACTAATCCTGTAGCTGCTTCCAAAAGACTTAATGCGATTGCCGCAACAAAAAGCCAGAAAGGAGGGTTAGTCATTTTTATCAACTTTTTAAAATTTAGCCATGAAGTTTGATCTTTTTCAAAATTCTCCACAATGGATCACTCCTTTACGTTCGCCATTTTGAATCAGGATGCTGTATGATTTCTTTCCCTCTTAGTCTCATCTTATAACCTTACGTAACGTTAGAATCAATATATTATTGTAAAAAATGTGAGTAAAATGTTTGTGGGAGAAATCTTAGAAGTTCCCCGATGAAAGGGTTAGGAACACATGTTTGTAATCCCTCTCATCGGGGCCACCTAGCGAAGCGCGGTAGGCTCCCAAGCAGGAAACATGAAAAAAGGTCTCTCACCCTGGTAAGATGATTATTGCCACACCAAGACTTTGTGGGAACTTGGGCGTGACAGGTATTTTTCCTAGGTATAAGGGATTCATGGCAAGAGTAAAATAGCTATCACCCGAAACTGGGAGATCATTGCGCCAAACCGAGAGATTTTCCGCTCAAACCGAGAGATTTTCCACCCAAACCGAGAGATTTTCCGCCCAAACAGAGGGATTACTGCCGAAACCGAGAAAATATTTACCCAAACCGAAAGATTACGACACGAAAACGTGAGAATATTACACAAAATCGAGAAAATATTACGTGAAGAGTCTCTTATTGATACTATGGTTTTTTGTAAGTGGGGGGTTTTATCATCGTCTTTAACGCCAAAACGCTAATTTTACACTTATACAACGCTAGTGGTGCAGACCCGATAAACTTTATGAACAAAATATGCATAAAAAACAAAATGCAACTATTTTTCAGAATATTCACTCTATGAAGTTTAGGGTTTATCATGAAAGCGTTATCAAAACAAAAAGGGGGTTTTTGAATGGTTAAGTTTACTATGAGGTTAATAGCTTTATTCTTTGTTTTCATGTTAGCAGCTTGTGGGGGAAATAGTGAGACAACATCATCCACTAATGGAAGCAGCGAAGATTTCCAACCTAAAAAGCCAATTGAAGTAATTGCTCCTGCAGGTCCTGGAGGTGGATGGGACACGACAGCACGTACAGTGGCAAAAGTACTGGAAGAAGAGAAGATTATTAATCAACGAATGGCTGTAGTTAATAAACCAGGTGGCGGTGGAGCAGTCGGTTGGGCATATGTACATGGTAAAAAAGGTGACAATCACACGATGTTTGTAACATCTCCACCAATTTTATTTGTTCCTCTAAATGGACAATCCGACTTAGATCATAATGATTTCACTCCGATTGCAGGTGTTATTGCTGATTATGCAGCATTTATTGTAAGTGCAGACTCTCAATTTAACTCGATGAATGATTTAGTTGAAGCATTAAAGAAAGATCCGAAATCTGTCTCGGTTGTAGGCGATTCAGCACCTGGAAGTATGGACCATTTAGTGTTCGTTAAGGCAGTTAAAGCGGCAGGTGTTGATGTTACTCAATTAAAATATGTATCTGCACAAGATGGGAACGGAATGAGCATGTTGCTTGGAGGAAAAGTTGATGTTTACTCAACTGGACTAGCTGAAGCAACAGAACAAGCCAGAGCTGGAAAAGTAAAGGTTTTAGCGATTACAGCTCCGGAACGACTTGACGGTGAAACTGTTTCTGAATTCCCAACTCTAAAAGAACAAGGAATTGATGATGAGTTTATCGTATGGCGTGGTTTTATGGGGCCACCGGAAATGGATGAAGCTGCCGTGAAATATTATGAAAATGCCATTCAAAAAATGATGGAGACAGAAACATGGCAAGAACAACGTGATAACTTTGGTTGGACTGACAACTTCATGTCAAGTGAAGAATTTAAAGCTCATCTCGATAACGAATACAACACCATGAAAGCGCTCATGGAAGAAATTGGATTAGTCAAATAGCATGGGGCCCGTCTATGTTTAAAGCATTACCATAATGGGGCCTGTCCCCTTCTCATTCTCTTTAACGCACTACTGTAGTGAGGGACAGACCCCTTAACAAAAAGAAAGAGGTGATATTCATGATCCTACATTCGCTTAACCGAAAGATTGCAGTTGTTTTATTTATCTTTGCAGCTGGCTATTTGTTTTTGAGTTTTCAGTTGCCTGAATTTCCATATGCGATTGTTGATTCGGATGTTCTTCCAAAAGGTTTAGGCTTTCTTTTGCTGTTTTTATCGATTTCTTTATTCTTTGAAAAAAGTGTTGAGACCGAATTCCAAAAAGAAAAGCGTAATATCAAAAGAGAAGATTTCATTTTACTTCTTTCCGTTTTAGGAATGATTTTACTATATATTTTATTTCTTGAAGTGATTGGGTTTGTCTTAACGACTATTGCTTTTTTACTGGTTATGACAAGAAGATTAGGATATTGTAACTGGAAAGTAAATTTTCTCGTTTCTATATTGTTTTCTCTTACTATTTATTTTTCCTTTAACTATTTGCTTAACATCTATTTGCCACAAGGCATTTTACCTTTCTAAGGAGGAGACAACATGGACTACTTTGACAGTCTCATATACGGGTTTCAAGTTGCATTGTCTTGGGAAAATATTGTTTTTGCGTTTATAGGAGTATTGGCTGGTACGATTATTGGCATGCTACCGGGACTTGGACCAATCAGCGCAATTGCTATCATGATTCCTCTTAGCTACGGCATGAATCCTGCTTCAGCGTTAATTTTAATGGCAGGTGTCTATTATGGTGCTGTATTTGGTGGTTCAACTTCTTCGATTCTACTAAATGCACCTGGAATTTCTGGAACAGTAGCAACAGCATTTGATGGGTATCCTTTAGCAAAGCAAGGAAAGGCAGGAAAAGCTTTGGCGATTGCCGCCATTGCCTCTTTTTGTGGAGGGACGGTTAGTGTCGTTCTCTTAATGCTTGTTGCTCCATTAATGGCTGATTTTGCCATTACTTTTGGACCGACAGAATATTTTGCCCTTATGCTTTTAGGATTAACTGCCATTGCAAGCTTGTCAGACGGTTCTACTATAAAAGCACTTATTTCTGCAACCATTGGCTTAATCGTTGCAACAATCGGAATGGATCAGCAAACCGGAACACTTCGTTTTACGTTTGGATCACCTAATTTAATGGAAGGAATTGACTTTTTGATTATTGCTCTTGGTTTATTTGCATTAGCTGAGGTAGGCTCATTAATTTTATCTAGAAATAAGCAAAGCTTTGGAAAAGATGCCAAAGTAGGTTCGTTAAAAATATCTAAAAAAGAAGCGAAAGAAATTACTGGACCGATTACTCGCCACTCCATTCTTGGCTTTATTCTTGGTGTCCTTCCTGGTGCAGGTGCGACGATTGCATCCTTTATGTCCTATTTGACTGAGAAAAGAATCGCAAAAGATTCTTCTACTTTTGGAAAAGGAAACATAAAAGGGTTAGCTGCTCCAGAGGCATCCAATAATGCAGCAACAAGCGGAGCATTTGTTCCATTATTAACGCTTGGTATCCCTGGGTCCGGAACAACAGCTGTTTTATTAGGTGCTTTATTAGTTGTTGGTGTACAGCCAGGTCCATTAATGCTCCAAGACCATCCAGATGTTTTCTGGGGTGTTATTGCGAGTATGTATATTGGAAATATCTTTTTATTAATTTTAAATTTACCACTTATTCCGTATATCTCCCGTATATTATATATTCCTAAACCAATGCTCATTTCACTCATTATTGTGTTTTGCTTAATCGGTGTATATGCTGTAAGCTTTAATACATTTGATCTGTATTTGCTTGTTGCTTTTGGCGTGCTGGGATATTTAATGAGAATGTTTTCGTTTCCGGCACCACCTTTTATTCTTGCTTTTATATTAGGTGGAATGATGGAGCAGTCTTTTCGACAAGCCCTTACGATTTCAAACGGAAGCTATTTGATTTTTACTCAAAGTAGTATCACCATTACATTAGTGATTATTGCATTTCTCTCACTAGTCATTCCGTTCATTCGAAAACATATCAATAAAAAAACAAATACAAAGAACCAATCACAAGAAAAGGTGATGTGAAAATGGATGAAATTCGTATTCTTTCACCACAAGGTATGCTTGGTTATGGATATCCATTGGAATCGTTGGAGTATGGACTATCCCAAAATCCACATGCCATTTGTGTCGATGCTGGCTCAACAGATGGTGGTCCACATCGACTTGGAAAAGGAGTAGGTGGGGTAAGCCGCTATGCGACTAAAAAAGATTTAAAACCACTTGTACTTGGAGCTAAAAATCAGAACATCCCCCTTCTCATTGGATCTAGCGGAGGTTCAGGGGCAAACTGTCGGGTAAAATGGACGGTTGATATTTTAAAAGAAATCGCTCAGGAAGAACATTTACAACTCTCTATCGCCGTCATTTATGCAGATATCGACAAAAAGTGGCTACTGACAAAGTATGAACAAGGGAAAGTGAAAGCTGTAGGATCCGCTCCTCCTTTAACAAAAAAGTCGATTTTAGAATCTATAGCTTTAGTTGGACAAATGGGCGTTGAACCATACTTAGAAGCACTAAAAGAAAAAGTCGACATTATTGTAGGAGGCAGAACGTATGACCCCGTTATGACCGCGGCTATCCCCCTTTTCAATGGAATGAATCTAGGACTTAGTTTGCATATGGGGAAAATTCTAGAATGCGGGGCACTTGCCGCAACACCGAGCACAGCAAAAGACGGCATGATGGGAATCATTCGTCATGATCATTTTCTTGTTCGACCGTTACATCCAAACCGAAAAAGCACCATTCAATCTGTCGCAGCCCACACACTTTATGAAAAATCACATCCTTACCTATTGCCAGGGCCAGGCGGGACCCTTGATTTATCACAATGTCAGTTTAATCAAGAAGATACACGTACTGTTCGAGTCACAGGTAGTAAATTTATTCCATCTTCCAAGTATGAAATTAAAATAGAAGGAGTTCGACCTGTAGGTTTTCGAACCGTACTTATAGCAGGTGTACGTGACCCGTATTTTATCCAACAATTCCATTTAATTATTGAAAAAGTTAAACAAGAAACCGCTGATTATTTTCCGGAACTTAAGTCAAATGAAGCTAAACTCCATTTTATATGTTATGGTTTTGATGGCGTTATGGGGCAATTAGAGACCGTATCAGCTAACCCGCACGAAGTCGGAATTGTCGTAGAAGTCGTGGCTTCTACACAAGAGTTATCAGATCGTATTTGTGCCTACGTGAGATCAGTTTTAATGCATATAGATTATGATGGCAGAGTCTCAACAGCTGGAAATCTGGCCCTTCCGTTTGCGCCTCCTGAACTTTCTCAAGGACAAGTATTTGAGTTTTCCGTCTATCATACCGTTCAAGTTGATGACCCACTTGAGCTTTTTCCGATTAAACGGATGACAATAGGAGGATAAGAGAATGAAAGAGTTAAAAGATCTGGCTCGTGTGATTAGAAGTAAAAATGCAGGGCCATTTGAATTAACCTTTGACATTATGTTTGAGGACTTAACCACTTATGAACGTGTCAAAGCTTCAAACATCCTGACAAAGGAAACAATAGCAAATCTTTATAAAATCGACCCGAAAAATATTATTGAGCTCGTTTATTTTGACCAAGCTTATGCTATCAAGTTTACAATTAGACGAAACAGTTCTTCAGGTTCACCAGGAGAACGCGATACTTACGGGGCTCAACAGCACGTTCCACTTCTAAACCTTATGATTCCATAGTCTGTAAAACGATGTAAGTTCGTTCAGGTCTACCCACTTTTCCATATGAGAGGTCGGCTTTGACCTCTCCTGTTGAAACGAGATACTCTAAATAACGGCGAGCCGTTGTTCGACTGATTCCTATGTATTGTCCGAATTCTTCAGCTGTAATACCATCTGAAAATCTCAACAATTCTTTTTTAACTTTTTTTAATGTTAATGGATCAATCCCCTTCGGAACAAGTTGCTCAGTTACTTGATTTTCCGTTACTCGATGGAGTAATCGATCCACTTCATGCTGGCTTACTTTTCCCATGGTTTGTAGCTTTTTACGATAGTCACGATATTTAATTAACGTTTTTTCGAGACGCTTAAACATAATAGGCTTAATTAAAAAGTCAAAGACACCCCCACGTATGGCGGCTTGTACTCGTTCTATTTCTTTTGCTGCTGTTATTAAAATGACATCTATATGACGGTAATGCTGCCTAATATACCATAAAAAGTCAATCCCATCTCCATCCGGAAAGTATATATCTAGCAAAACAAGATCAGGTTCTAGTATATCAATTACTTCTTTTGCTTCCTCAATCGATGCAGCGATTCCACATACTTCAAATCCCTCTACTTTTTCCGTAAAATGGCGGTTAATTTCTAGATTTTTTAGTTCGTCCTCGACAATAAGAACTTGTACATTACTCATGTACCTTCCCCCTTTTTGGAATGATGACAGTAAAAATAGCCCCTCCAAGCTCCTTGTTTTCAACGGTCATGTAACCATCTAAATATTGGACAGCTTGGTGTGCTAAAAAGAGGCCCATTCCTCTTCCTTCTCCCTTTTTTGTGCTTACCCCTTTTTGAAAAATATAATCTATTAGTTCTTCCGAGATACCGCTACCGTTGTCTTCTACTTCAAAAATTAAATCATTTCCTATATCCGTCATAAACAATTGAACCCTTTTTTCTTTATGATTTGTATCTAAGACCGCTTCAAATGCATTTTCTAGTAAATTACCAAGAATCGTAACTAGCTTCTCTCGGTTAATATGATTTGGGACATCTTTCATACTGCTTTCTTCGTCAATGTGAAAGTTAATTTTTAACTCTTGTGCTCGATTTAATTTTCCTAACAGAATGGCAGCAATCATTGTATCGGGAACCGCTCTCATTAACTGTTTCACAACAGTTTGATATTCTGCTGTTTCTTTATGTATAAATTCAAGTGCTTCACGATAAGAGCCAAGTTGAATTAGCCCTGAAATGGTGTTTAATTTATTGGAATATTCATGAGTTTGTGCACGCAATGCTTCAGCATAACGATGAACTTGGGTTAATTCTTTTGTTAATTGGTCAATCTCTGTTTTTTTGCGAAAGCTTGAAACAACACCAATCAAATCATCACTTTGAAAAATTGGAACGCGGTTGACAATCAATTCATGGTTTCCTATCTTGATCTGTTCATCTACATGACTTTCTTTTGTCTGAAGAACATCCAACATACGTGAATTTGGAATTATTTCCTGAATAGGTTTTCCAATAACCTTTTTATCACGAGTAATACCGAGAATATCATATGCTTGTTGATTTACCATTGTAACATTTCCTTTGTTATTGATTGCGATTATTCCTTCTCGGACCGATTCCAAGATTACATGTTTTTCTACAAAAAGACGTGCTATCTCATGAGGTTCAAGTCCAAATATCGCTTTTTTCACTCCTTTGGCTATGTAAAAGGAACCAATGGTACCGATGACAAGAACAAAAACAACAAGAAGCATGATTTTTAATTGATATTGCCATACAATGGATTCAATGTCTTCTATTAAAAAACCAACCGAAACGATACCAATTACTTTTCCATTATCGTCTAAAATAGGTGCTTTCCCTCTTAATGAAGGTCCAAGTGTGCCAACAGCTTTTGATACATAGGTTTCACCATTTAGTAGAGCACGATTGTTATCTCCTCCCACCATCTTTTTCCCAATTCTCTCTGGAATTGGATGGGAATAACGAATGCTATCCTTATTTCCGATAACGACAAACTCGGCACCTGTTGTTTTTCGTATATCTTCTGCTATTGGTTGAATGATATAAGAAGGATCTGTTTCATGAAAGGCAGCACGAATGGTTGGCATTTTTGCAACCGTTGTAGCAACATGCAAAGCTCTTCTTCCTGTTTGATTCTCTAGCGTCTCTGAGATCATATGCGTAAAATAAAGTCCTATAATTGTAAGTATTAAAAGTAATAGCAAACAGATAAACAGGGCGATTTTCGTATGAAGTTTGATCGTTTTCATGATGATCTCCCACATAAAAGTTCTTTTTATTCATTATAATTAATAGTTTTATATTTTTAAATATTTTGATAATTACAAAGACCTGGATTGTGGTTTCATCTGCATGCAAAATCGGCTGTTTCAACAGCATTTGATACATGTGATGATACAGCATAGAAAGCCACTTTTCCGCACTATACAGGACCCAGTTCGCTATCGTTCGGGCGGTGACAGGCACCAAACCCAATCACACCCTTATTTCAATTTTTCAATCTCTTCAATCGGCAGTTCGGTTAATTCGTGAATCGTTTGGATGTCGTACCCTTTTACCAACATCTTTTTCGCAATTTGTCGCTTTTCTTGTTGTAATCCTTTTTTTACACCCTCTTTTAATCCTTTTTGCTCATACGAAATTAACAATTCGAGCACAAGTCGGCAAGCGATTCGCTTGCTGACTCCGGCAGAAAAGCTAGAAATAGAGCCATCTCAACTGGTTATTATTGGTTAATCAACACGCCTGATATACATATAATATTCAGTTATTTATACAAATAAATAAATCTGCCACCCTCCGCAACGAGGGTGACTTACCTTACCTTCCCTTTCGCCGATGCCATTTCCATGCGCTTGCGATAATCTCCTCAAGCGAATATTCCGCTTTCCAGCCGAGTTCTTGGTAAATTTTTTGCGATGACGCGACAAGTTGCGCTGGGTCGCCTGGACGGCGGTCCGTGTATTCAATGACGGCTTTACGTCCCGTGACTTTTTCTCATGTTTCAATCACTTCTTTGACGGAATAGCCTAAGCCGTTGCCGAGGTTATCAATATCCATGGCAATGACCAAGCCACCCCCCTAATGTTAAATCTTTGACAAACTTCGAAGCACGGCAGGTATTATCCCATAACAGGGGCTAATTCATCCAATGTTGCACCTTGGAAAGAAGGAATCTTGCACTCAAAGGCTACTTTCAGCCACCAATGAGGTGTTGATTTTTCATTTATATACACAACACGAACAGAAGGGTTCACTCCATTTTCTAACAAGGAAAAGATGGCCTTACTATAAAAAGCTGGAACATATCCAAGCTTCTTCCCTCCATGAGTATAGATAGCAACAGCATGAGGATCATGAGTGTTTGTCGGTTCTTGTACTAATTTCAACGTTTCGTTAATGGCTAGCCATGTTGCCCAATTTTGAGGAAGATTTTGATGGCGCATGCCATGAACAAAAAAGCTGACGCGCAGCTTGCCATCGTTTTCAAGACGCAGCGGTTGCTCAAAAGAATAAGTGTCGCTGGCTAACCGCCCACGTGTTTGTTGAAGCAAGTCCATCTTAGTGGAATTCTCATCCAAACCTAAATCGGACAAAATGGCTTTAAAATCCGCACGATCTGGTGACGGCAATCGGCGTTCAAACGCCGGAAACAGCTCCTTTGATCGATATATTTTAGTTGGGTCTGGGAAAGCTGGATGCAACATATACCCGTTATTCAATGCATCTTTCAGTTTTCCGTGACCAGAGGCATTATAGGTGTAAGTGAACTCATAATAGCCGTCATAATAGGAAAGAGTGCCTATATGATAAAAAGAACGGCTTTTTGGATTTTGCCAAACCACTAAAAGTGTACGAACTTTTTTCATGTTACCCATCCCCCCTTCCAATCCACTCCAATATTTTCTTTCTTCGAAAAGGCACTATACTCAATAACCAGTCTTTTTGTGCCTCGCTCAAAATATTATCTAGTGATTGAATAAAATCAGAATACCTTATTAAATCAAATTCAATTAACTTTTGGATACTTTGATGAAACTCATCTGTAAAGTTTCTACTAATATATGTTAACAAGTCTTTAGCTTTGACTTTTTTCTTTTCAAATATACCCGCCTTAACCTTTGTTTTCTCGGTATATTTGTTCATTTCTTGGGGATTCGAAACCATTTGCATGAGCTTTTCATCATCAGATCGAAAACCTAAGGAAGCACCGTTATCATAAATGGGGGAGAACTTTGCTCCTGTTTCGAGAAATAGTAATTTCCAATTAAATGGGTGCCTATCTTGATTGCCAATAAGAATATCAAACAATTGCATATCTATAAATTCTGATTTTATGGCCTTCCAATATGTAAACTCCCTCATTATTTTGAATCCAGCATCAATAAGTTCCATGCCCTTCAATGAGGATTCTTGGAGCTTCGAATCGCAGACTCGTAGATGGCTTTTTAACATGTTCACCGAGAAGTCTCCCACCTTTAAGCGAAGTGTAGGTGGGAGAGGTTCATTAACGATAAGGCTTGTTCATCGGCAATAATGGTTACATGCTTGTGAGTCTTTAGAATAGTAGCAGGGTTCTGTTCATTGACCTCTTCATTGAAAAATCTTGAAAGAATAATGGCTTTCTTTGTGCCGGAAGCAAGTAAAAGGATTTTTTTACTTTTCATAATGGTTGATATTCCCATCGTAATGGCATGTGTCGGTACTTCATCAACACTTTTAAAAAATCGGGCATTGGCCAACCTTGTTGATTCGGTAAGTGTTACACAATGAGTTTTCGAACTAAAAGGATTTCCCGGTTCGTTGAAACCGATATGACCATTTCGTCCGATTCCTAATAGCTGAAGATCGATTCCCCCAAGCTGGGCAATTAACTGCTCATACTGTTTGCACTCTTCTTCAACTTGGTCGGCTAATCCATTAGGAATAAACGTTTGATTAGCTGGAAGATCAACATGATCAAAAAAATGTGTTTTCATAAAATAGTGGTAACTATTTTTATTAGATGGATGTAATCCCACGTACTCATCTAGATTCACGGTACGAACTTGTTTATATGATGTGCGGTGCCGTTTATGATCATCTACTAACATTTTATAAGTTCCAATGACCGTTCCACCTGTCGCTAAACCTAAAACAGAACCCGGTTTTTGTTTTACTTGATCGATAATGATTTGCGCTGCTTTTTTACTCATATCTTCGTAGTCTTTCGCTATAAGCAACTTCATCGTTCACACTTCCTTTTGCGAATAGGCAAGTTTTCCGTGGCAAAATGTCATCACGACTTCAAGTTGGTCGCTTAAAACAACTAAATCAGCATCTTTTCCTTTTGTGATACTCCCTTTACGATCATAAACGTTTATTTGTTTTGCAGGATTAACCGATGCCATTTGAATAATATCTTGAAGCGTACAACCAGTGTAAGAAATCATGTTTTTCACCGCATCCTTCAGCTGCAAAATACTTCCGGCAAGCGTCCCATCCCGCAAAGTTGCTCGCTCCTCATTCACTTGGACTTCTTGCCCCCCAAGGTCATAAGTTCCTTTACCGAGACATTTCGCTCTCATCGCATCCGTAATTAAAATCAGCCCATCATTTCCTTTGTTTTGATAAGCAAATTTCACCATTTCTGGACGTACATGAATGCCATCTGCAATGATTTCACACTTCACCTCATCATGCATAAGCACTCCTCCAACAACACCCGGCTCACGATGATGAATTCCTCTCATTCCATTAAATAAATGGGTTGCATGGGTAATGCCCGCTTGGATACTAGCGACAACTTCTGTATAAACAGCATCTGAATGACCGATTGAGGCGACAACCCCTGTTTGTTTGAAATAAGCGGTTAATTCCATTCCAGCCTTTCTTTCGGGTGCCAATGTAACAAGTTTTATCGCTCCACCTGAAATGTGCTGCCATTTTTTAAATAACTGCAAGTCAGGTTCGAGAATGTTTCCTGGGTGTTGTGCTCCTGCCCTTTTAGGAGAAATAAATGGACCTTCCAAGTGAACTCCTAACACTTCTGCTTTTCCAGGTTCATTAGCTGTTTCCATGTACTTTCTTACATTGATTAGAGCTTCCTCAATCTGTTGGGTCGTACTTGTCATCGTTGTAGCTAAAAAACTCGTCGTTCCTTCTCGGGGTAAGGCAGCTGCCATTGTGAAAATGGCCTCATTTGTTGCATCCATCGTATCGGCGCCCGCTGCTCCATGAATATGCAAATCGATAAAACCGGGAATGACTGCATAATTGTTATTGCCTTCAATTTTTTCAACTCGTTCTTCCGTAACAGTCAGCCTTTCTTGCGGACCAACGTCGAGAATTTTTCCCCCTTCTATTAATACATATCCATTTTCGAAAACTTGTTCTTCGGCATATATCGTCATATTCGTTAACAAAACCTTGCTCATAAGGATCCCCTGCTTTCAAACTATCATTATATAAACATATAAACGAGCTCCCTTTACCAAATTGTTTTTCTTATGCAAATATTTTTACTAAATGAATTCTCTTTTATAAAAAAGTGGAATTCGCCGCTATGTTAATACCTTCCATGAATCGCGGAGGATTGCTATACGTATTCTTTTAGCATTTCCTCAATTGCATATGCAACACCATGGTCATTGTTCGTTTTTGTTATAAAGTCGCACATTTTTTTCACTTCTTCTTCAGCATTGCCCATCGCCACACTTCTTCCGGCTTTTTTCAGCATAGAAATATCATTGAAGTTATCACCAATCGCCATCACATCTTTCATTGCCACTTCTCTTTCAGCGGCAAACTTTTCGAGCGCAATACCTTTTTGGGCATTCACATGATTGATTTCGAGATTATTACGGCCTGACGAGGTAACATAAAGATTTTCGTCATTAGCAAGCTCAGCTTTTACGTTAGAAAGCTTTTCTTTTTCAAAAGAGAAAGCAAGCACTTTATAAATTTCAATATTAGTAAATTCTAATATTTTGTTAAAGCTTTCAATAAATTTTAAGTATCCTGAGGCGACGTGCTCATAAAAATGCTCTTTAACTTGCGATTCAGCAAAATCAAGATTCTCACTTTGGACAATATCGATTCTCACTTGGAGTGACCTGTCTTCGCTAATCGAATAGATGCCGTGATTTGTGCATACTTCAAAATGTACGTCATGTTTTTTGCATACTTTGTCTATTTTTATAAAAGATTCAGAATCGATTGGCACGCTGGCAAGCTGTTCACCATCATGAGCACGGACATCAGCGCCATTGAGGCATATAATTGGAACATTCACTTTCGCCTTTTTAAGGAGATTGGCAGCAGTATAATACGTGCGTCCTGTTGCAATCACAACTTCTATTCCTTTTGCTTGTGCACGTTTGATAGCTTTTGCATTCTCATAAGTAACCTGCTCAGCGCTGTTCAGCAATGTTCCGTCCATATCGATGGCAATAATTTTCATTACTTGCTCCCTCGCTTTCGTAAAAATCGCCTAATGCCTGTTTGAATGCCATTCTATGTTTGTTTGAACCTACTTACGACAACCGCTGCGATGAATACCGCACTCCATCTTTATGATAGATTTGCGAACATACACGCAGCAGTCTCCATTCACTTTAACTGTGATTGAATGGCATTGCGCAAATGCCCGTTATGCGCGTCGAGCAATTCATAAACTTTTTCGCCTGTTAAACCTGTAATTAAAGACAATACGGCTGCTTTTGTAGACTGATAGGTCTTAAGTGCTTCCTCCGCTTCCGCTTCACTTGCACCTGTTATTTCAACAACGATATTCTTTGCCCGCTGTATAAGCTTTTTATTTGTAGGGACGACATCTACCATCAAGTTGCTGTACACTTTGCCGATGCGAATCATTGAAGCGGTTGTGAGCATATTTAAGACTAGCTTTTGAGCTGTACCGGCTTTCATTCTTGTCGATCCTGTCACGACTTCAGGACCTGTTAGGACGACAATCGCATAATCCGCTTCTTTCTCCATCTCTGAATTTTCCGTACATGTAATCGCCGCAACCGTTGCGCCGACTGATTTCGCATATTTCATGGCAGCCAATGTATAAGGGGTTCTTCCGCTCGCAGCAATGCCAACGACAACATCTTTTTCATTGACGTTAATTTTTTTCATATCCTCTACCGCTAGCTCAATATTATCTTCTGCCCCTTCCATGGCGTATTGCAGTGCTTTTTCACCACCTGCAATCACACCTATCACTTGTTCTGATGGGGTTCCGTATGTCGGCGGGCATTCGGATGCATCAAGCACTCCTAAACGGCCGCTTGTACCGGCTCCGACATAGATTAGTCGTCCGCCATTGTTAAACGCTGCGACAATTCGCTCAACAACATCTGCAATAACTGGCAGTGCTACCTCAACAGCTTGCGGAACAAGCTTGTCTTCTTCGTTAATTTTTTTCACAATGTCCAGACTTGATAATGTATCAATATCCATCGTATTTAGGTTTCTTTTTTCCGTATCAATTTTGTGAAGATCCATTATGTCCTCTTCCTTTCTTGTCCTTGAACCTCGACCTTTCATAAAGCAGCTCTATGTGAGACTGCCTCTCATCGATCTGTTCCCGAAAAATTGTCTTCATTTAATTGTACTTTTTATGTCACGATAAGTTTAAATTTTTGTCCTGGACCGATGCAATGAATAAGCGGAATATCTGCCTCAACAATTCTCCCTAATACGTTGACCCGCTCATCTTTTGGCAAGTTTCGCTTTGTGATTTGAAGTTCGCCTGCATATCGGCCATATTGGATATTGTCGACTGTAACAGAACCAATCGGCCGGTCACTTGTTGATGAAGGTTTCAGCTTTATGCCATTGCTTTTAGCATAATGTCTGGAATCTTGCGACCGAATCACATCTCTTGCCGGGTCGTGACGATTTGTATGAATCCCTGCAATAAGGGTGCGAATCCTTTCGCCATCTTGATTCAACGTAACCCTTAGAGGAATGATTTGCTCAGATAGAAGCGACAACAGCGATAACGTGTCTTTCTTTACGGAAACATCGCCGATGAACACTTTATCGACATGATATTTAACTAAAAGCTCTGCACACGCTATATGCGGCTTCATACCGCGGTGTTTCTCCAACGTTGGGAGCCCCGCATAAATCGGTCCCCGCAGCTCATTGTCCCCGGGTATAAATGCCATTGTCACAATCCCGTATTTTTTAAACATCTGATTTCGTTCAGCAAGAAAATAATCATCAAGCCCTGTTTCAGGACGTGGGTAAAAATTGTGCCAAGCCTCTACGTTTTCAATGTTTAACCCTAATTGAATCCACCGCTGAATGGTTGCTTCATTTACCGTACTGGCATTTAACCCAACCTTCATTTGCTTAGATAACTCCACGACTTCCTCGTCTGTATATCCATAATCTATACGGATGCCGGTTACCCCCCAATCGAGCAGCTCCTTTGGCTCGTTAATACCCAAATAGGAAAACGATTTTGGCGACACATCTGCAAATAATTGCATTTCATATTTTTGGGCAAGCAGGCCTAATCGCTTTAATCGTTCCGTATATATCGATGGATGATCCTCAGGAATATGAAGGGAGGTAAAAATGGAATGAAATTTATATTTTTTTGTCTCGGAGATCCACCGTTCCATGTCAAAGTCTTGATTTCCTAAATAAACTGATATGCCGAGCATTTTTTCACCTTCTCTTTAAAATTAGAAGAAGCTGTCCCATAAGGGGATGACCTCACGCGCATTTCACAATACATAGTTTATTTATCAAATGTGATGTCCTATATATTGTGTTGCGGAGTCTGATCCTTTGCTTTTTGAGACAGCTTTCGTTTTTCAAATGTGCTTGCTTAAACGTTTGTCATAACATTCGTTTCTGTGTTTTTTCCGATTTCCTTTGTCATTTCTTCATTAAATCCGAAAAGATAGGTGAAAATAAATCCGGATACATAGGCAATGAATAAACCAATGAGATAATAAACGATCTGATGAACATTTACTAAAAATGTCAATGGCAAACCAGAAACACCAATGGCAATCGTTGCAACATTAAAATACGCCTGGAATGCACCGCCAACCGCCGCACCTAGGCAGGCTGTAATGAAAGGTCTTCCTAAAGGCAAGGTGACACCGAAAATGAGCGGTTCTCCGATTCCTAAAATCCCGACAGGAAGTCCGCCTTTAATGACTTTGCGAAGCTGCGCGTTTTTTGTTTTGAAATAGATGGCAAATGCCGCACCTACTTGACCAGCTCCTCCCATTGCCAAAATCGGCAATAACGGGTCATCACCGATGGAGTTGATCAGTTCCATATGGACTGGCGTTAAACCTTGGTGGAGTCCTGTTACGACGAGAGGCAAAAATGTTCCAGCAAGAATAATTCCCGATAAAACACCGCCAGCATCAATTAAGCCTAATAATCCTTTTGTAATAAGATCGGAAATCCAGCCGCCGACAGGCTGAAGAACGATTAATGTCGCAATACCTGTAATGAGAACTGAAATGGTAGGCGTAATGATAATATCAACAGCGGCTGGAACGAAACGACGAACTCTCTTCTCAATCCACGCCATAAAAATTGCTGCCAGCATGACGCCCACAAGACCGCCGCGTCCAGGTACAAGCTTTTCACCAAAAAGCGTGATGTTTGCAAGTGCAGGGTTAATAATTAAAATTCCGGCAATCCCTCCAAGAGCAGGAGTCCCACCAAACTCTTTTGCCGCATTAATTCCAACAAAAATTCCAAGATAACTGAACAGTCCCCAACCGATAAAGTTTAAAATCGATATAACCGTCGATTCCGGGTCAGCACCTGCCCTGATAATGACATTTGTAATCCCGGCAATTAAACCGGATGCGACAATCGCAGGAATGAGCGGAATGAAAATGCTGGCTATTTTCCTTAGAAAAAGCTTAAACGGTGTTGCGTTCTTCTTTTTCAAATCGGCTTTCGTTTGTTCAGCAAGATTCGTCAAATCATTGACATCCAAGCCTTCAATATCGACCCCGCTTAATTTTGAAACTTCTTCCGCTACTCTTGTCACAATTCCCGGCCCTAAAATAATCTGCAGCGTTTCTTGTTCGACAACGCCTAGAACACCGTCAATCTTTTTCAGTCCATCGATATCAACTTTGCTCTCGTCAACCGGCGTGATTCTTAATCTTGTCATACAATGTGTCAAGCTTTTGATGTTCTGATAACCGCCCAGCTTTT
The DNA here is from genome assembly GCA_030812955.1 of Bacillus alveayuensis. Lineage (GTDB taxonomy): Bacteria > Bacillota > Bacilli > Bacillales > Aeribacillaceae > Bacillus_CB > Bacillus_CB alveayuensis. The sequence goes on along the minus strand of JAUSTR010000026.1, from coordinate 1,409 downwards.
CGACAATTTCATTTGCTAAACGTGCATTCTTCCCCATCGTTTCGTTCTCCCCCTTGTTATCGCTAAGATATTGAATCAGAAAACGTTTTCACCGCATGATATAAAAAATCATAATTAGAACTGTTGAAAGAGGCATTACTCCCCATAATTCCGTTTTGACATTTTTACTGCTTCTCTTGTTCTTTCTAAAGCGGCAATACTTTCATCATAATTTTGGCTCATGATGCCAACGTAGAGGATATCGATAACATTGAGCTGAGAAATTCGCGAACTCATCGCTCCGCTGCGAATGCTTTTTTCTAATGAGCTTGTATATAACGAAATATCAGCAAGATCGGAAACGGGGTTGGACCCGAATTTTGTTAAAGAAATAATCGTCGCTCCGTTTTCCTTCGCCAATGTTAAAGAACGAATAATATCTTCTGTTTGACCCGAGTAAGAAATCCCAAAGGCAACGTCATCCTCTGTCAGGTTGGCACTGATCATTCCTTGTGTATCATAATCAAATCCTGTTTCGCACCAACGGTTAATTCTTGTCAATTTTTGCTTAAAGTCTTGCGCGATAATCGCCGAAGCACCAATTCCGTAAACCGCAATCTTGTGCGCCTTACTTAAAGCATGAATCGCTTTTTCCACTTCATCCTTTGATAAAACCGATAACGTATCCTGAATTGATTGAATATTGTTGTTCGACACGGATGCGATGACCGAATCAACGGAACCGTTTATCGGTACTTCTTGGTAGGCCTGGTTCTGTTCGTTCCGATTGGCAAGGTCTCCGGCAATCCGCAGCTTCAGTTCTTGAAAACCTTTACAATTTAATGTCCGCGACAAACGAATAATCGTTGCTTCACTGACATTTGTTCGTTGTGACAGCTTTTGAATCGACAGTTTTACAACTTCATCAGGGTGCTTTAAAATATACTCCGCAACTTTCCTTTCAGATGGTTTTAATGAATCAAGCGACTCTTGTATACTAATTAAACCACCTTTCAACGATTCCCCTCCTTTCGCGTTATGGTAGTTATCATTATTTATATTCAGTATATAAAGTTTTATTACATAAATCAATTATTTTTTTTGGAGTTTTATTTCATGAACAAATAACAGTCGTTCCACGCAAACAGTCTAAAGCATTCCGATGTTAGGAAATTGCTCTAAGAAAAGCAAGAAAGCATTACACATAAGCAAGTTGTACAAAAATCCAATACCGTTTCATTACTTGACGTTCGCGAACACGGTATCCATCAAGCTTCAGGGGGAGATGAAGTCCAAAAAGAAGCAAATGTAGATGATGAATGTCCGTCATGAGGTTTTTGAAGGACATAAATAAGATAGAAAGCATAAGAAGTGTCCTTCATTGGATTAATGAAGGACATAATGAAGATAGAAAACATAAGAAAGGTCCT
>JAUSTR010000025.1 GCA_030812955.1 Bacillus alveayuensis | reverse complement strand
TTCAGGTCATAGCCGAAATAATACAAAAGCAAGTGGAGAAAAACGACTCGTTTTTCTCCACTTGCTTCATTTTAGGGACTTATCAGACAGCCCCTCATGCTTTAATTTTTTCATTTTCAGAAACAGAAAAGAATGTTTTTAAAGCTTCAAATACATCTAATTTCCTTTTTAAAATGTGGTATCTAAACTTGGGGTTATCAATTTTCTGGAAGGCACTCATAAGTGTAGAGGGTATACGATTATACTGATTCACTTCTCCATATCCAAACATATTACATACTTTTATCATTTCTGTTACGAGTTTTACACAACGAGCATTATCGGATGTCAAATTATCTCCATCCGAAAAATGGAAAGGATAAATATTGTATCTTGATGGTTGATATTTTTCATGAATAAGCTCTAATGCTTTACGATAGGCCGATGAACAAATTGTCCCACCACTTTCTCCTTTTGAAAAGAAGTCCTCCTCTGAAACAACTTTCGCTTCAGTATGATGGGCAATAAACTCAATATCAACCGTTTCGTATTTCGTTCGTAAAAAGCGCGTCATCCAAAAGAAAAAGCTTCGGGCCATATATTTTTCCCATATCCCCATTGAACCACTTGTATCCATCATCGCCAGAACGACAGCTTTTGATTCAGGTTTTACAACTTCATTCCACGTTTTAAACTTTAAATCTTCTGGATAAATCGGATGAAAGCTTGGTTTACCCGCCATCGCATTGCGCTTATAAGCTGCAAGCATCGTCCTTTTTTTATCAATGTTTCCCATAAGTCCAGTGCGACGAATATCATTAAATTCTATATTTTCTACTACGTTTTGGTCTATTTCTTTTCGTTGTAAATTCGGAAGCTCAAGCTCCTTAAATAAAGCCTGTTCTAAATCCATGATGGATACTTCTGCTTCGTAATAGTCCTCACCAGGCTGATCACCAGCCCCTTGACCTTTTCCTGGTCCTTGTGCCCCTTGACTTCCATCCTTTGCAATAACGTCACCAATTTGACTATCTCCATTCCCTTGGCCGACATGTTTGTTTTTATCATAGTTATAACGGATTTTATATTCATCAAGAGAACGGATCGGAATCTTCACAACATCCTTTCCATTCGACATAATGATGCTTTCTTCTGTAATGAGATCAGGCAAATTATTTCGAATGGCCTCTTTCACCTTTTCTTGGTGACGAACTTGATCATCATGGCCTTTCCGGTGGAGGGACCAGTCTTCTCTTGAAATCACAAAATTATGATTATTCCCTTTTGACGACATACTCCTTACCCCCTCCTACAAATTATTTTTTTAAAAAAAGGAACAATTTGAAGATACCGTGCATAAAGTAATGTGAATGATTATTCCAAATATGGAGTTACATAGATTAGATTACTCTATACTATGCAGAAAATTGTGATTATTGACAACCATTTTGTAAAAAATGGGCGTTTGTCCTTTTCTCTATAGTCCTCATACATAGGCCCGTACTTTCAGCAGCTTTGTATGTTATATTTATGTAGGAATTGCCTGTCCTCATTCATCCCAATAAAAGATTTATGGCAAAACAATTCCGTAATGCTAAAAGCATACGGGATTTTTTATTTATGACGTTCAATATTCTTCAAACAAAATCCAACAGCAAATTTTGCATTCCGAAAGGCTGTTTTCGTAAACTTTGTTGCTTTTCGACTGGCCATGAGCCGAACAAAGCACGTGGTCGGACAAATTATATTTGTCCGACCGTCGACTTTTGTTCGGTTCATGTCACGCTACATGCGTGACATAGCAAGCGTATCGCTTGCCTGACAGTCGAAAAGCTATCGTATAGTAAAGCAACAATCTTTTAGAAAAGAGCCTTCCGAAAACAAAACAATGGAAAGAACAAACATGACTAAAATTGAAACACGATGAGCTTTCGAATGTTCCTCAAAGAAAAAATATGAATAGATGAATCTTTTAGGCCTATTCTTACGTAATACTTTATAACCAAAACGAAAGGGGATATAAGATGATTGTTTCAACAACACCCACATTACAAGGAAAGACAGTAGAACGTTACTTAGGAATAGTTTCTGGAGAAGCGATTATGGGGGCTAATGTTGTCCGTGATTTTCTTGCTTCCGTAACTGATGTGATCGGCGGCAGAAGTTCTTCCTATGAAAATAAGCTAGCGGAAGGTCGCGAAATTGCGTTACGTGAAATGCAGGAGAAAGCACAACGTCTTGGAGCAAATGCTATTGTTGGCGTCGATTTAGACTTTGAAACATTACGTGATGGAATGATGATGTGTATTGCGACCGGTACAGCTGTATATGTAAAAGAGGAGTAAAGGGTTCTCCACAACTAGTGATTTGGTTCAGAATACAAAATTTATATATGCAATAAAATCTTGAAAGGGTTTGACCCCCCAACAAAAAGTGGGGCCAGACCCTTTTGACTAAAATCTCCCCGACTTCAAAATGGAATATAACAACCATAAAAACATCAGTGTCGCTACTCCAAACCAATTTCAATGGCCGGAATTTTCCACAACAATGATGATTGTCTGCCATCGAAGAACCAATAATGATCCCTACTGCTGCAAAGAATTCTTGACCCGTTCACCAGTCGTTTTAGAGTCCTTGTCTTTTGTTTCAAAAAACAACCGCTGAGGGAAAGAAAGAAATTGAGCAAAACCAAATTCTTCAACTACCATGCCAAATCCATTGCGAAGTAAAACGCTTGCAATTTCACGATAACGATTGATATGATGCATCCTTTTTCCAACCATCCCTCCCCTTTAACAGCAGTGTTCTTAAATTCCTCCTCGCTCACTGATCTCTTTTTTATAGATTTTGAATTCGTTGTTCTAATTTACTGAGATCATCCTTTGTCGCTATATTTAATTCGTCCATGAATTGTTTAAGCTGCTCACGCATAATGCTTTTCAATTCTTGTTTTTCTTCTTCGCCTCGTTAAATCAATTGATTGATTATGTCCTTTGACTCTTCTAGAGGCACCTCTGTTGCTGTTTTATTTTAGTAATGATAGCACTTCATCAATCTTGTGTCGAGCTTCCTGTTCACCCGCTTCAATGCACTCACGTATTTTGCTTGTGTCGAACGCTAAAACATGTCCTACTTCCGGACGAAAAACTATATCTGCATACTTAAGATTAGCACGTCTCTGTCTAGTCATCATGATCGTGAAAGAACGGTACATCACTTCAAAAATACTGCGGGGCTCTTGTTCTTCATGTTCTCTTTCTACATCCACGGCCATCACTACATCCATACCCGCCATGTGAAGCAAATCTGCTGGGAGATTATTCAAAATCCCTCCGTCAACCAATACTTTGTCTTGATAATGAACGGGAGAAAAAATACCTGGAACCGATGTGGTGGCCCGAATGGCCAAGCTAAGGCTCCCTTCTTCAAAAACGAAAACGTTTCCTTTAATTAAATCTACCGATACCGCTCGAAAAGGAATTTTCATGTCCTCAATTCGAATATCACCAAGACCTTTTTGTTCTAAAAATTGAATCAAGTTAGCGTATATTTTGTTTCCAGCTAAAATCCCACGTTTTTGAATGCCAATATCTAAGAATCGGTAAGACGGGGTGTTCAATACAAACTCTTCGATTTCCTCGATGTCAATACCAGCGGCAACTAATCCCCCAATGGCACCGCCCATGCTAGTGCCTGCAATAAAATCAATCGGTATTTCATATTTTTTTAAAACTTTTAACACACCAATGTGGGCTAATCCGCGCACCGCTCCTCCACCTAATGCTAATCCTACTTTCATAACGATTTTTCCTTTCTTCAAAGGATTTATTGAAATCACTCCAAATCAGTCTAACTGTAGAAATAGGCTGCTACATAGTTTTTGAATATTTACAAAGAAAGATTTGTTCACATCTTCATTTTTCCAAAAATTTTCATAAAGAATTCGAGAAAATCGTTCATTATCGTTTTTCATCTCCTCCTTCTTTTTATTTAGGCACTTTTCTATAATAGATTGTTGCATGACTATAGCTTTTCGACTGTCATAGGCAAGCGACACGCTTGCTATGTCACGCATGTAGCGTGACGTGAACCGAACAAAAGTCGATTGTCGGACAAATGTGATTTGTCCTTTTTTTCTAAAAGATAACGCATGTAACAAATTAGCCCAGATTTTGGAGACAAGAAATGAATTGAACTTTCATTTTAGCTAGAACGAATCTCTGTGATAAGGAATGGATTAACGAAAACGGAAAAGGCCATTTTCATAATTTTACGTTTTCGTTTCATCTACTGTTGTCAAAACTAGATATTATTATTATAAAAATTTCTAAGTAAATGCAAACAAAAAAAGCATGCCTAGGTGGTAGGCATGCTAGCGGTTCAGTAAGCTTCCAACATATCGAAGCAGCTCATTCGCTGATGTTGAGTTGTAGCCGTATTCATCAATTAATCTCGCTACAACTTCATTGATTTTCTTTAATTGCTGTTCGTCTGGGGTTTTTGTTGATGTTGTAATTTTGACGACATCTTTTAAATCAGCGAACAGCTTTTTCTGAATCGCTTCACGGAGACGCTCATGTGAGTTATAATCAAATCGCTTTCCTTTCCGGGCATAAGCAGAAATGCGAATTAATATTTCTTCACGGAATGCTTTTTTCGCATTTTCAGATATGCCAATCTGTTCTTCAATCGAACGCATGAGTTTTTCATCTGGATTCATTTCTTCGCCTGTTAACGGGTCACGAATTTTGTTTTTATTACAATAAGCTTCTACATTATCTAAATAATTATCCATAAGAGTTTTTGCTGATTCTTCATACGAGTACACAAAGGCTTTTTGTACTTCTTTTTTCGCAATTTCATCATATTCCTTGCGAGCAACGGAGATAAAGTTTAAATATCGCTCACGATCTTCATTTGAAATAGACGGATGTTGATCTAACCCCTCTTTTAAAGAACGGAGGACATCTAGCGCATTAATGGATGGTACATCTTTACGAATAATCGTTGAAGAGATACGGTTAATAACATAACGCGGGTCAATACCACTCATTCCTTCATCTGGATACTCTTTTTTCAACTCCTCAACGTCAACCGAGTTAAACCCTTCAACATTTTCCCCATCATATAAACGCATTTTCTTAACTAAATCGATATCGCTGCGTTTCGGTTCTTTTAAACGGGTTAAGATCGTAAACATCGCCGCAACCTTTAACGTATGTGGAGCAATATGGACATCGGCTACGTCGCTTTCCTTAATCATTTTTTCATAAATTCTTTCTTCTTCTGACACCTTCAAGTTATACGGAATTGGCATGACAATAATTCTTGAGTGTAATGCCTCATTTTTCTTATTTGAAATAAACGAGCGATATTCGGTTTCATTTGTATGGGCGACAATTAGCTCATCAGCAGAAATAAGAGCAAATCTTCCTGCTTTAAAGTTTCCTTCTTGTGTTAAAGATAAGAGATGCCATAAAAACTTTTCGTCACACTTCAACATTTCTTGAAACTCCATGATTCCGCGGTTCGCTTTATTTAACTCCCCATCAAACCGATAGGCTCTTGGATCTGATTCAGAACCATATTCAGCTATCGTTGAAAAGTCAATGCTTCCGGTTAAATCTGCGATGTCTTGTGATTTAGGGTCAGACGGACTAAACGTACCGATTCCGACCCGCTTATCTTCTGAAAAGAAGATCCGTTCTATCATCACATCTTCAATACGTCCACCATACTCTTTTTCTAGCCGCATCATATTTAACGGAGATAAATTTCCTTCCACTCTAATCCCATATTCTTTGTAAAAATCATCGCGAAGATGGTGCGGGATTAAATGTAGTGGATCTTCATGCATTGGGCAACCTTTAATGGCATATACAGCCCCACGATCCGTTTTTGAATATTGTTCTAATCCACGTTTTAACATGGTCACTAATGTCGACTTACCACCGCTTACAGGTCCCATCAATAAAAGGATCCGCTTTCTGACATCGAGACGTTTGGCAGCAGGATGAAAATATTCTTCCACTAAACGTTCAAGCGCTTCATCAAGCCCAAATAATTCTTGATCAAAAAACTTATAACGTTTCCTTCCATTCACCTCTTCAATGCCAGCATCCTTAATCATATTGTAAACGCGAGAGTGAGCGGATTGAGCAATCCAAGGCTTTTCTTTTAAAATCTCCAAATATTCAGCGAAGGTACCTTCCCACTTTAATCGTTCTTCATCTTCTCTATACTTTTCAATCTTTTTTAAAATATCCATAAGGACCTCCTCCATCGTTGTTAATCCAAGTGCTCGATTAATACACTTTATGCAAGGATGTCCTTTAACATGCTTTCGAATCAAATAAATACAATCTCGTTCATGACATTTAAAGTATTCAAGAGATGTAAGAAGTTTGACAAATTTTATAAACATCGTAATTTCCGTTCACACTTTGGGGATGTTAATGTATAATTAAGACTAGCATTCATTATATTGAAACCGTTTTTTTGTTAATTGGATCGAAAAAGGAGGGTCTTAAATGAAAACTGCTCTTATTCTAGGAGTATGTCTTGCATTTTTAACCGCTATTTTCACAGCAGGATATAACGATAAGCCAGGTGTAAAAAAGAAGTAAAAAATTCACATAAAAAGCTGTCATCATTTTCTTTTCTAAAACGATGACAGCTTTTTTTCTATGCTAATCCAGGATAATTTTGTTGCCTGAGCGCTTCATAAACTAAAATCGCAGCCGTATTCGATAAATTTAATGACCGAACATTTTCCGTCATTGGGAGACGTAAGCAGCGATCCATATTTTGTTCAATGATCTCATCTGGGAGGCCATTAGTTTCACGACCGAACACAAAGTAATAATCTTTATTTGGGTCGCTATAGTCGTAGCTCGTATGCGTTCTTTTTCCGAATTTCGTAATAAAGTAAAACTCGCCATGTTGATTTTTTTCAAACAATTCATCTAAAGAATCGTAATAGATGACATTCACATATTGCCAATAATCTAAACCTGCACGACGCAGCATTTTATCATCTGTTGAAAATCCTAATGGTCTTATTAAATGTAATGTAGTATTGGTTGCCGCACAAGTACGAGCAATATTTCCGGTATTAGCAGGAATTTCTGGCTGATATAATACGACATGTAAAGCCAAAACTGTTTCACCTCTCAAGATCCATTCTATATAGTTTCATATCCATTATTTTAACGATTTGTCATCCATGATATGAAAAAATTTATATTTGATATTTGGTGTATAGGCTGTAGAATCTTCATAAGACCAATATCGTTTACGACAATTATGCGTATTGGCGTTAACTAAAGGCATGTTTTCGTTATCCTTTGCCACAACAAATGTTGTATGGTCAAAGCGACCATCTCCTTGAAAATCATAGCAAATGACATCACCAGGTACAAGCTTTTCAGGAGAAAAAACTTCTTCCGCTCTTAATCCTATTTTAGAGTTTGATAAATAAACCATTATAGAATGAGCTACTGTCCAGCTAAAACTCCAATCATTATTTTTCATCCACCATCCAACCGTTCGCTTCGGATAACCTCGCATTGGAGCGCCTCCAGCAAACAAGCATTGCGAAACAAAATTCGTACAATTCACTTCAAAATTTTTAAACTTTGGATTATACTCGTTCCACCACCGCTCGGCATATTGAATCGCTGCTAATCGATCATACTGAAATGAAATGCTTGATGATTTCAAGTCCATAGTTTCTTTGTATTCACGGTCATCTTGATTTGAGATGGTAAAATTTTTCGGAATTGCTTCATCTTTGATCAGATGACCAGAAGCGGAGAATTCAGCTATACGATTTTCCCCGTATTCTTCAATATAGAAAAAATCTCCTTGTTTATAAACGAAACGATAATGGCATAAGTAATGAGTCGGACCATTAACTTTCCCACCGTTTTTCGGCCATTTAATGTTTGCCGTCGCTTTTACGATTTCAGCCTTTCGTTTTTCAGCAAGAACTTTTTTCTTTTCCAACCACTCTAGATTATGGAGGTTTGAAGGATGACGGCGTGATTTACTTACTAAATATTGGAGACCTTCGTTAATCTGTTGATGTATTGCCTCAACATTCATCAAAACGTCACCACCATCATTTTTTTATTAAATACTTATGATGGTGGCCGCTTTATTCATTCTTTTAACAATTGAATCCCTTTAAGAATTTCACCTAGCACTTCTTCGTTCTTTTCGGTTTCCTTTGCTTTTTCTAGTTCCACGAGTGCACTCCGGTCCCCAATTTTTCCGATTGCCCATGCAGCGGTCCCGCGGATAACTGGGCGTGGATCTTTGTGCATAATCATTATCAAGTCTGGAAGAGCTGTTCGATCTTTATAATGTGCTAAAGCAATAATGGCATTTCGTTGAATCGGCTTTTTACCTCGCCACGAACCAGCCACATGTCCAAACTTTTCTTTAAACTCTCGATTACTTATCGCTAATAATGGCCTGAGCTTTGGTTTAGCGATTTCAGGGTCTGGCTCCATTTCCAGATGAAGATGGAAGTCCTTTCCTTTATTTTCAGGACAAACAAGCTGGCAAGTATCACAACCATACAGTCTATTGCCAATTTTTGTCCTATATTCATCTCGCAAAAATCCTTTTGTTTGTGTTAAAAAGGCAATGCATTTATTGGAGTCAAGCTGCCCGCCTTGTACGAGCGCTCCAGTTGGACAAGCTTCCACACATTTATTACACGTCCCGCATTGATCTTCAATCGGAGTATCAGGAGGAAATGGAATATTCGTTATCATTTCGCCTAAATAAACATAAGATCCAAATTCTGGTGTGATAATGGCACAATTTTTTCCGCTCCATCCAATACCGGCACGTTCAGCGACAGCACGGTCAGCTAATTCTCCTGTATCGACCATCGATTTAACTTTTGCCTCTGGGACTTTATTTAATAAAAATTCCTCCAATTGATGCAGCCTTTCTCGCAAAATATGATGGTAATCCCTTCCCCAAGAGGCACGACAAAACAACCCTCTTCGCTCATCTTTGGTGCTTCTCGGTGCATTTTTCATTTTTGACGGATAGGCTAAAGCGATTGCTATAATCGACTTTGCTTCTGGAAGCAATAAAGATGGATTCGTTCTTTTTTCAATGTCCGGTTCTTCAAATCCTGATTGGTATCCAAGCTTCTGCTGCCTAATTAGACGTTGTTTTAATGTTTCAAAAGGATCTGCACTAGCAAAGCCAATCTTATCAATTCCGATTTCCTGACTATACGTTATGATGTCCTGCTTTAGCTTTTTGACATCCATTCCTCCTAACCTCCTTTCAAATAGAACTTCCACTTATTCTATGATAGAATAAGTACGTTGAAAATGGGAGGGAAAAGCAATGGAAGTTTTGATTGAAGACCAAGTTAAAAATACGATTCCACAATTTAAACTCGGTGTAATCCACTATTCGGGAATACATGTTACGGAATCTCCACAAATGTTAAAAGGAAGACTTCGCCTATTTCAAGAAAAAATCTTTTTCGATTTAGAAAATAAAAAAGTGGCAGACCTTGATGGAATTAAAGAATGGCGCGAAATTTTCAAGGCTGTCGGAACCGATCCAAACCGATATCGCCCGTCAAATGAAGCATTATTTCGCCGTATTCAAAAACAACAATATCTACATCCTGTTCACTCAGCTGTTGATTTAAACAACTTTTTCTCTCTACAATACGAAATCCCTTTTGGAATCTATGATAAAGAAAAAATTGTCGGAAATATCACATTAAAAATTGGTGATGAAAAAGATTATTATGCTGCTATTAACGGTCGAGATGTGAATATGAAAAATAAACTGTTAACTGCTGATGACTTAGGAGCATTTGGAAGCCCATATGTTGACTCTAAGCGTACAGCCGTACAAGTTTCAACACAAAATGCTATTCATTTTATTTATTTACGCCCTTCTATGAAAAACAGTGAAGCAGAAAAAATGCTTTCATCTATAGCGGAAATGTTTACGCAAATTCACGGAGGAGAAGCAAATTATGAACTCATTTCATAATCCTTCTCTTTTTTCATAAGGCTGTTTTCGTAAACTTTGTTGCTTTTCCGACTGCCATGAACCGAGCAAAGCACGTGGTCGGACAAATTACATTTGTCCGACCATCGACTTTTGTTCGGTTCACATTACGCTATCGCGTGACATAACAAGCGTATCGCTTGCCTGACAGTCGAAAAGCTATAGTAAAGCAACAATCTTGTAGAAAAGATCCTTTCATAAAAAAAACGCAATGCCTCGTTTCTACAAAACGAAACACTACGTTGATCACGATAACGTATGGAGCGGGTGATGGGAATCGAACCCACGACATCAGCTTGGAAGGCTGAGGTTTTACCACTAAACTACACCCGCATCGATTTGACAAAATTAATTATAACAAAGAGTCCATCATTATGCAACAAAAAATTCTTTAAATCGACATTTTTTTATGGCATTTTTCGCACACTTTGTTTCTTAATAACTTGAATTAAAAACACGTGAATCGCTCGATCTTTTAATTTGTGAAGCGAGAGGTTAGATATGAAGCAATTGCAGAACTACCGATTGCCTGACAGTCGAAAAGCTATCGTATAGTAAAACAACAATCTTTTAGAAAAGAGCCTATATAAAACAATAATCGTGACGAAAAGAGCTTGTTGCTTCCACTTAAATCGTTGAAATGAAAAACAGACGATTATGACTAAACATTGTATACTTATCTTATAAGGTGATAAGAATGTTTTCATGCTATCGTGAAGTCAAATAGGTAAGGAGAATTGAAAATGGAAATAAAAATTACACGAAGAAAAATATCTGAACAAGTACTTGATCAATTAATAGCAATGATCAAAGATGGAAAATTTCCTGTAAATGAACCTCTGCCTTCTGAAAATCAGCTTGCGGAAATGTTTGGTGTAAGCAGGGCACCTGTTCGGGAAGCCTTAAGCGTCCTGTCAGCTAGCGGTATTATCGAATCACGTCAAGGTGGACGAAGCTACGTAAAAGAAATGAATCTTTCGGATATGTACGAGCCGCTGACGTTCGAAGTCATATCAATTAAACAAATTCTTGAACTGCTTGAAATGCGCGTCATTATCGAAGCAAACGCAGCAGGATTAGCTGCAAAACGTCGAACAAATGAAGAACTTAAGCATATTGAAAAAACACTCTCTCTCTTGTCCAGAACAGTAGAAGACAATCATATTGTTGGCGATCAAGCAGATGTTCAGTTTCATAAAGAAATCATGAAAGCCTCTCATAACTCTTTTTTAATTCAGGTAATGGAAAATATTGATGACTTATACCGCAAATCTATCGCCTATTCATTGAAAAAAAATGTTGGCATCATTGAAAAGAGACAGCAAGTATATCATGAACATAAAAAAATATATGAAGCCATTCGAGATCAAAATGCAGATGAAGCTTCAAACGCAATGAAAGAACACTTACAAAATGCAATGAAAAAATTGAAAGCACTTGAACAAAAGAATATGTAGTTTTTCCCCATTTAAACACATAGTGCATCTTATAATCAGTTTCATTGTTTTCTCATCCTGTTAAAAAATAGTCAAAACGATACCGATCATTGTGCACTTTCCTCAATGGAGAAAGCCAGAAATAAGTTGTAACCATCAAGTAAAAATGGACACTTTTTGCTCATTAATTTTGGACACTTTTGTCCTCAAAAAATGGAAGAACGGTGTTTCATTCGATAACTAGGATCGTTGAATTCAATAACCTCCACAAGGATTAGGCTTGTTAGATGCAGTCCTGAAAGGAATTAAGCAAGCCGGTATAAGAAAAGCAAAGAACGAAAACGTCAGCAACAACAAGCCAAAAAAAAAGAAATCAAAGCAACGGTACAAAGGCATGGAACTTGAAAGATAAAATTAAGAAAGAAGAGTATCATACTTGGAACGAATATTAGGTAGGGGAAAACGAAAATAGTTACAAACACTATTAAATTCTATTTTTGGTAATTTTCGTTTTATATAAAATAGACTCATAATTGTAGATAAACTCTATAATTATGGGAGGGAATAGTTTTATGAAAAAAAGAATGTCGTTTTCAGTATTGGCAGTTTTATTGTTTCACATCTTTTTCATTTAGCTCAAATGTAAAAGCTGCTGAACCAACAATAAATAATGACCCTTCACGAGCGCAAATTTTAGAGATGGCAGCAGAATTATACATTTTTACAGAAATCATCATAAAGAATTTGATGAAAATTTGTACAGACGAAAAATTCTCCTATTGTTTTCACAAGAGACAATAGGAGAATTAATGTACGGAATAAAAAGATTAATGACAAAATTTAATATTCCAAGTAATCAAAGTTTAGAAACATTAAAGGAGATTGCATATTTCTTTTTATTATTTTAATTCAGTTAACACTTAGTATTTTTCAGTTAATTATTGCACTGAACCAGATGATGACATATTTTTAAGTTGTGCTGTTGCTGGACATGCAGATTTTTTAATAAGTAATGACAAAAAGAGTAATATACATACATTTAGAATTAATGGATTGAAAATAATGACATCAGATGAGTTTGTTGATTATTGGATAACAAATCATGAAAATAATTAAACATCTACAAAAACATAGAGGTTTTTTCATTGCTACATAAATTTTTTCTTTAAATCTTCACTTACATACTCAAGTAATTGATCATAAGTTGCTCCTTGAAGAACTGTAGCCAATGATATAAATCTTCTAATTCTTGAGGATTTCTTTAGTAACTAAAGTGTAATTTAGTAAGTTCCATTGCAACATCTAGTTTATTTCTTTGTATAGGTGTTGGTTCCAATTTTATTTTTCAGTCATTTCTTTCACCTCACTCTATAAACTTTAATTTTCTTCAGAATTCTCACGCTTTCTTTAAATTCCACTAACTTCCAATAACTTCTTCACCTCATGTTAGTGATTATTAATTAAATATATTCAATATATTTACATGGTAGGGTCCCGTTTCATGAGAGCTGCCTTTTCAACTTCAAAACCCGGCTTGCCAAGTAAGGCAAACATATTTTTCTTGTAAGCTTCCACTCCCGGCTGATCAAATGGATTCACGCCCAGTAAATGTCCGCTTATGCCGCAAGCTTTTTCGAAAAAGTATATCATTTCACCAAAGGTGTATTCATTCATTTCGTCCAGTTCAACGATTAAGTTAGGCACTCCGCCATCTACGTGAGCTAATAGCGTACCTTGAAACGCTTTTTTGTTTACTTCATCCAGTGTCTTACCCGCCAAGAAATTCAATCCATCGATATTTTCTTGATCTTCTTGAATTGTCAGTTCGATTTTCGTTTTTTTGACCTGTAGAATCGTTTCGATCAGATTTCGGCGACCTTCCTGAACATATTGCCCCATGGAGTGTAAATCTGTTGTAAAATCAACGGATGCAGGAAATAGTCCTTTCTGATCTTTCCCTTCACTTTCTCCAAACAGCTGTTTCCACCATTCGGATATGTAATGAAGAGACGGTTCATAGTTCACCAATAATTCGATCGCTTTCCCCTTACGGTAAAGAATATTTCGCACGGCGGCATACTGATAACTTCCATTAGTTAAAAGATCAGGATTGTTATATTTATAATATGCCGATGCTGCCCCTTCCATCATTCGATCAATATTCAATCCAGCTACGGCGATTGGCAATAGGCCAACTGCTGTCAGCACAGAATATCTTCCGCCTATGTCATCTGGAATAACAAACGTTTCATATCCTTCTTGATCGGCAAGCTTTTTTAATACTCCCTTTTCTTGATCAGTAGTAACATAAATCCGTTTTCTTGCTTCCTCTTTTCCATATTTTTTCTCCATGTAGTCGCGGAAAATCCGGAAAGCAATGGCAGGCTCTGTCGTTGTTCCTGATTTAGAAATGACGTTGATAGACAGCTCTTTGCCTTCTAACACATCTAATAAATGAGAGATATAAGTAGAGCTGATATTCTGGCCCGCAAAATAAATTTGCGTCGTATCGTTCATCTGGTTATGAAAAGTATGGGACAATGCTTCAATAGCGGCCCTTGCCCCTAAATAAGATCCGCCAATGCCGATAACGACAAGAGCGTCTGAATGACTCCGGATTCTTTCAGCAGTTTGTTTGATTCGCACGAATTCGTCTTTATCATAACGAATCGGCCAATCAACCCAACCAAGAAAATCCGATCCTGGGCCTTTCTTTTCATGAAGCATAGTATGAGCCACTTTTACAAATTCACTTAGATGATCTAGTTCACTCTCTTTCATAAATGGTAATGCATTGGAGTAATCAAAAGAGATAGCCATATACCTTCTCCTTTCTTTTCGAAAATTCACCATCGTTCTTCCGTGTAGATCTTGGACCTGAAAATTACTCTTATGCGATTTCATTGAACCTTTCATGAAGATGTTTCAAATGCTTGCAACTATTTATTTCTTTTCCACGGCATGTCCGCCAAATTCGTTGCGTAGAGCGGCTACCACTTTACCTGTAAATGTATCGTTTTCTAATGAACGATAGCGCATCAATAAGGACATAGCGATGACAGGAGTGGCAGTGTGCAGATCTAAGGCTGTCTCGACTGTCCATTTTCCTTCACCGGAAGAATGCATAATCCCTTTGATTTCATCTAATTTTGCATCTTTTGAAAATGCGCGTTCGGTTAATTCCATGAGCCATGAACGAATAACCGAACCGTTGTTCCACACTTTTGCTACTTTTTCGTAGTCATAATCGAATTCGCTTTTTTCTAATATTTCGAATCCTTCACCAATGGCAGCCATCATCCCGTATTCAATTCCATTGTGAACCATTTTTAAAAAGTGGCCGCTGCCTGCTTTTCCTGCATATAAATACCCATTCTGTACAGATGTATCCCGGAAAAGAGGTTCGACGATGCTCCAAGCTTCATGATCCCCTCCAACCATGTAACATGCTCCGTTTCGAGCACCTTCCACTCCGCCAGAAGTTCCCGCATCCATAAAGTGAATTCCCATCTCCTTTAGCTCGTTATAGCGACGAATCGATTCCTTATAGTGAGAATTGCCACCATCAATCACAATGTCGCCTTCGCTTAGAAATGGTATAATCTCACGAATCACCGAATCAACAACGTTGTGTGGAACCATCATCCAAACAATTTTTGGCCTTTCTAATGATAAAACGAGTTCCTTTAAACTGGATACACCCGTAGCCCCATATTTTTTTATTTCTTCAACCGCTTCTAAATTTACATCGAATGCCGCTACTTCGTGCTTATGGTCAACGAGGTTTTTACCTAAGTTTAATCCCATTTTTCCTAAACCGATTAATCCGACTTTCATGTTCATTGCCTCCTAGATTTAACCTTTCGCCATTCACATTTTATACGTATATACGCACAGCTAACCTATAGTTCAATTTGATGAGAATGGAGTTCGACACGAGCTACCACCAATGAAATCCGTCCTCTTCTAATAATTGATGAGAAGCCTCTGGTCCCATCGAACCGGAACGATATGTGTGAAGAGGAAGAAGATTTTCCTCAAATGCTTCTAAAACAGGCTGTATCCACTTCCAAGATAATTCAACTTCTTTCCAATGAGCAAAGAAAGTCGAGTCGCCACGTAAAGCATCAAAAATTAAGAGTTCATAGGCTTCGGGTACATTTTTTTGGCTAGTCGCAACGCGCATATGAACGGTCCTCATCTTTCCATCGTTTAATATATTTTTACTATTGAATTGCAACGAAACCCCTTCGTTCGGATTGATTTCAATCACTAAAAGATTAGGAGCCGTCTTTTCACTTTTTGGTAAGTACCATTCCTTTAAAGGATTTTTGAATTCAATGACAATACGTGTGGACTTTTCATTCATTCTTTTACCTGTACGAATATAGAATGGCACCCCTCTCCAAAACTCATCATCAATCCATAAACGAGCCGCAACGAATGTATCCGTTGTGGAAGAAGCATCAATCCCAGGCTCTTCTTTATATCCAACAACTCGTTTACCATGGATTTCTCCCGGACCGTATTGACCGCGAACAACGTGTAAACCTACTTCTTCTTTTTGTAGTAGTCGAAGAGATTCCATGATTTTTCTTTTTTCATTACGGATGTCTTGTGAGCTGATCCGTTTTGGCACGTGCATGGCTGTCATCATTAACAATTGCAGAATATGATTTTGAAACATATCGCGAACCGCCCCTGCCCGGTCATAATAACCCGCTCTTTCTTCTACCCCAACCGTTTCACTAGCTGTAATTTGTACATTGGCTATGTGCTGATTGTTCCATAATGCTTGAAACACAGGGTTGGCAAATTTTAAAGCTTCGAGGTTTTGGACCATTGGCTTTCCGAGATAATGATCTACCCGATAAATTTCATCTTCTTCGAAAGCTTGACTTAACTTTTCGTTTAAATCTTGGGCTGATTTCAAATCATGTCCAAATGGTTTTTCGATAATTAGACGTTTCCAACCTTTTGTAGAGCCTAATCCACTTTCCTTGATGTTCGACATAATTACATCAAAAAGCTCTGGCGCAACAGATAAATAAAACATGCGGTTTTCAGGAATATTCAATTCTTTTTCACGTTGCTGAACGATTTCAAGCAGCTTTTTATACTCATCCATATTCGTTACGTCTAAAGAAGTATAGCGAAACGAACGGAGAAACTCTTCCATTTTGAAACGATCATTTGGCAAACGTCGTGAAAATGTTTTTAATGATGTCTCCACACGTGCTTGAAATTCGTTATTAGACAATTCTTGTTTGCCTATACCGACAACGGAAAATGAATCAGACATTTTTTGCTCGAGAAATAAATGATATAAAGCTGGAAAAATTTTTCTTTTAGCTAAATCACCTGTTGCCCCAAACAAAACAAAGGTCATAGAATTCAATTTTCATTCCCCCATCTTTGAACCGAAAACTTTTGAATACAGTGAGATAAAAAGATCAGATTTAAATGGAATCCGATCTTTTTATCTTTGTTCACGAGTGTTGATGATCCATTATTTTACTAAAAAACACAGAATCATATGGCTGAACACAAGCTTTTCTGTCTTTTCCCTCGAACAAGAACGCCGGCGGGCAAATGTAATTTGCCCGCAAAGTGTTCATTGTTCGAGGAGGGCATGCGTACAGCATGCCCAGTCAGCAAGCTGAGCTTAGCCGACTACGGCAGAAAAGCTAGGAATAGGGCGATGTCAACTGGTTTTTAATGGTTAATCAACACACCTGATCTTTGGTTAAGAAATTTTGATGATACTTGTCAATTAGAAGTTAACATCTAGACCATAAAACGCTGCGATGTTTAATTTTTTCATTTCTTCTACAAATGTGGTGCTTGTACATGGATCTTTCACGTGGAATAGTAAAACGATTCATGTTGTTCCCTCCTGTGCTTATGATTTGTTGTACAGACGCTAGTATAATAGGTATAACATATTTTTAAAAGTACGAACTTTATTTTCATGTAGTGATAAAAATATAATATAGTATATAAAAGTATACCTAATGTTATAATGGACAAAGAGATACGATGAATGGGACATATTCATAATGGACCTTTACCCATGAGAAGGAAAAAACACTGACTATTATTTGTGGAAATGAAGTACTTAAATGTGTATAATGTTTATTTGTGAGTAAATGCATTTTTAGCACATAGTGATAAAAAGTATACTATCAGTTATAATAAATACGGAGGTGAAAAAAATGGGACATGTTTGTGGTAAGGTATATAACTGCGAAAAAGAATTGACGCTCGCTGTCATCGGGGGTAAATGGAAAATGCTTATTTTATGGCATCTAGGAAAAGAGGGGACGAAGCGATTTGGTGAACTGAAGGCTCTCATGCCGGGCATCACCCAAAGAATGCTTGTTAACCAATTACGGGAGCTAGAAGAAGACCTCATTGTTCATCGCAAAGTCTATCCCGTTGTTC
This sequence comes from Bacillus alveayuensis, assembly GCA_030812955.1. Taxonomy (GTDB): domain Bacteria; phylum Bacillota; class Bacilli; order Bacillales; family Aeribacillaceae; genus Bacillus_CB; species Bacillus_CB alveayuensis. The sequence continues at coordinate 10,880 of JAUSTR010000025.1, read as the reverse complement.
CTCCAAAAGTGGAATATTCCTTAACTGAACACGGAAAAAGTCTCATGCCGATTCTTGATGCTATGTATGAATGGGGAAAAATCTATATGGAAGCAGTCGTGAAGGGCGAAGTAAAAATTACCGAGTCCAGTAAATGAAGAAACCCTCCTTGGTACTCCGGAACATCTTACTGGAAATACGAATGAACTACTCCCACTTAGCTAACGCTAGAAGGAGGAAACTTCTTTCGGAATTATGTATTAAAAGCGACTGTCCAAAAAGTTTCAAGATCAGACCACACAACACAATATATAAGGATTGTAACCACGAGTGTTAATTATCCTTTATTTTACTTGATAATACCAAGTCGTATAGCTGAACATAGATTTTCTGCTTGGCATGCGTATAACAACGAAGCTTATCCGACTTCGGTAGAAAAACCAGGAATAGAGGCTGCTTCAACTCATTTTATTTGTCAATCAACACGTCTAGGATATCACATTGGATAAATAAACGATATATTGTGAAACTTACGGGAGGTCAAACCCTTATGAGACATCCTCCCGTTAGTTTTACGCATGTACGTGATGGGACAGTCTCGCAGAACATCCATCGCCACCCAAGCATGAAAATCGCCGCTCACGGACAAAAAGATTTTTACGTAAAAGTATGTTTTTACCACCGATTAATTGTATAAAAATGCACATTGCTTTTCCAACATATACATGAAGCATTTAGACTGCTCCTCTTGCCATATTGAACGTCTTACTTATGCCGGATTTTCAACTTGAACGTATATAGGTAACACAAAATTACTATATTTTCCTTCCCTCATCATGACACCTCTTTGACTTCGCTTCTTCACTATTAATTCATAGTATACTTTTTTACACTATATCACACAAAAGTGTGTACTTGGTAAAGCTGATAATGTACTTTATAATAACAATATCGCCTATTGTAGCAAATTTTTCTCGATTACAATGACGGTATGATTAGAACGAATAGGGCAATTTTATTTTCCTGATTGATGATAAGAGAGGAGGAGTAGAGACTATGAAATTAAGAGTCTCAGCTGTTCAATATCATCTCCATACTATCAATTCTTTTGAGGAATTTGCCAATCAAGTCGAGCATTATATTAAAACGGCTCAAGAATTTGATGCAGATTTTGTTTTATTCCCAGAATTTTTTACAACTCAGCTCATGTCGATTGGCAATGAACAAGGACAGCCTTTAACGATTCAAGATCTTCCAGATTTTACAGAACAGTATCGTTCTTTGTTTATAAATTTGGCTAAGCAAACAAAGATGCATATTATTGGGGGAACCCATGTCATTCGTAAAGGCGACCGATTGTACAACGTTGCTCATTTGTTCTACCCAGACGGAAGAGTCGCAGAGCAAGCAAAGCTTCATATTACGCCTACGGAAGTAAAGGAATGGAACATGTCACCTGGCGATGGCCTACAAGTGTTTGAGACCGACAAAGGAACGATTGCGATGTTGACCTGCTATGACATCGAATTTCCAGAGATCGTTCGCATGGCTAAAGCGAAAGGTGCCGATGTTATTTTCTGTCCTTCTTGCACCGATGATCGTCATGGATTCCATCGTGTCCGCTACACAAGCCATGCGAGAGCAGTCGAAAATCAAGTCTATGTCGTTACCACTGGTACGGTTGGTTCTCTTCCTACGGTTGATTTTATGCGGGCGAATTTTGGGCAAGCGGCGGTGATTACACCGAACGATATTCCATTTCCTCCGCGCGGCATCTTAGTCGAAGGAGAAATCAATCATGATATGGTTGTAACCGCTGATCTTGATTTAGAATTATTATACCAAGTTCGTGAAAAAGGATCGGTTACGACATGGCGTGATCGCCGTACAGATCTCTATCCGGATTGGAAATAAGCTGTTCTACAAGGAGGGGGAAGAATGTATCGAAAAGAATTTTACGTCTTTGATCAAGACCGACCTGTTCCAGCAGTGATCCGAAATTATGAAGAAAAAGACTTTCCTGGCTTAATCCGCATCCAACAGGAAAGTTTCCCGCCACCATTCCCCTCTGAGTTATGGTGGAACACGGAACAATTGAAAAACCATGTTACGTTCTTTCCAGAGGGTGCCTTATGTGTGGAGGTTGATGGTGAAATTGCGGGATCAATGACAGGATTAATTGTTGACTTTGATCCTAGCCATCCGGAACATACATGGGAAGAGATCACCGATAATGGATATATTCGTAACCATAATCCAAATGGAAATACGCTTTATGTCGTTGATATTGGCGTGCGCCCTGCTTATCGCAAATTAGGGCTGGGAAAATGGCTGATGCTATCCATGTATGAAGTCGTCATTCAATTGAGATTGGAACGTCTGCTAGGCGGAGGTAGAATGCCTGGCTATCATAAAAAAGCTGATGAGATGACGGCGGAACAATACCTTGAAGCTGTCGTAAAAGGCGAATTGAAAGATCCTGTTATTACCTTTCTGCTTCGCTGCGGCCGCACTCCTGTTAAAGTGGTGGCGAACTATTTAGAGGATGAAGAATCTTGTAATTATGCAGCACTAATGGAATGGAAAAATCCTTTTTATACATCAAAATCTTCACAAGGAGAATGATGAAGATGGAGTATCGGAGAATTACGAGCATTGAAGACCCTTTATTTAAAAAAATGCACGAATTGATGCAAGAGGTATTCCCTCCTGAAGAAGTATTAGCATTCGATCTTTGGAAAGAACCTCTAGAAGATCCAGGAATTCGTGTGTGCGTTGCCGTTCACGAAGGGAATGTCGTAGGCGCAACCGAGTATCGCTATTATGAAGATTTAAATGTCGCAATGACAGATTTCACGATCATCGGCCAAGCAGGACTTGGGATCGGGCGATTTTTAGCGCAAAAGAGACTAGAGGATTTGAACGCTTGGGCCGCAGCAAACGGAAAGCAGTTATTTGGCATGTTTGCTGAAATTTATGATCCTTATCGAGTAGAACATTATGAATTTGGCGGAATTAAGCCGATGGATCCATATGTTCGCCGTGAAGTATTATCCCATCTTGGCTATAAGCGACTTGACTTCCCTTATGTCCATCCATCTTGGAACAATGATGGCGAGGCCGTAACAGGGCTCGACCTTTGTTTCCTTCCGATGGACGATAACGTGAATGAACTTCCAGCGGATCTTGTTGTGAAGTTTTTGAAACGTTATTATTCCGTCTTATCAAACAAACCGAAGTCTTGGTTTAAAATGATTGAAAATCTCGAACATAAGGATACTGTGTTGCTTTTAAACATTTAAAGACCTTCCCATTTTTATATAGCTTAAACTCTCACAAAGCGCAACATAGAGTTAAGATAGATCAAAAGTCGATTCTTCCTTAGCGTAGGAAAAATCGACTTTTGATTTTTCAGTATATGGACCTATGGTTGGTGTTCACATCAATCCCTTTCAAAAAACAAAGAAAAAAGACCGCAAAGTTTTCCTTAAAGGGAGCTCTTTGCGGTCTTTTTGTTCTTTAAAAATCAGTTTGATCAATGACTTGAATTAGTTTAAAATTTTGACTAGGACTCCTTACGGCTATTCAAGGTTGGCATGCCTTTTAAACATCGTATTGGAGTCCAATCCCTTTTTCTCCATACATCTCAATATGATCGCATCATAAAATAATAAGAGGGTTTGCTCAAATAGTGATCCCATTGGCTGTATAGTTTTGTATCCATTATCCGATTGATCTTTAGGTGAACCCGGTAGTTTAACAGTTAAATCTGCTAGTTGTCCAATGGTCGATTCAGGGAAAATCGTGACAAGCGCTACTGTTGCACCTAATCGTTTTGCTTTTTCAGCCATAGAAACTAACGTTTTCGTTTCTCCTGAACCGGATCCGATGATTAAAATATCATCTTTTTCCAAGTTAGGAGTGATGGTTTCACCTACAACGTAGGCATCTAGCCCCATGTGCATCATTCGCATCGCAAAAGATTTGGACATAAATCCAGATCTACCTGCGCCAGCGACAAAAATTTTCTTTGATTCCAAAATTCCATTTACCAGTTTTTCAGCTTCTTTATCAGCTATTAAATCTACTGTACGATTTAACTCTTGTATGATTTCCGCTAAATATTGTGTAGCCTGCATAGCTTCATTCACCTTGTTGGATCATTTTTTTCATTTCAGCAGCTACAGCGCGTTTATCTTCTTGTCCAGTAATACCGCCACCTACAATAACAAGATCTGGTTTTGCTTTAATCACTTCTGGCAACGTGTTTAATTTAATGCCGCCTGCGATAGCAGTTTTCGCGTTTTTCACGACACGTTTAATTGTTAGAAGATCTTCAAGAGAATTTTTTCCGACTGCTTGAAGATCGTATCCTGTGTGTACACAAATATAGTCTACGCCAAACGCATCCACTTCTTTAGCGCGCTCTTCTAAATTCTTCACACCGATCATGTCAACCAAGATTTTTTTGCCTTGTTTTCTCGCTTCTTCTACAGCTCCCTTGATTGACATATCTTCGGCAGCTCCAAGAATCGTGATAATGTCAGCGCCGGCTTCGGATGCTTTCATGACTTCATATGCGGCCGCATCCATAATTTTTAAATCGGCTAGAACGGTTAAATTAGGGAACGCTTCTTTGATTTCCTTAACAGCTCTAAGACCTTCATTAATAATAACCGGTGTGCCGATTTCTACAATATCCACATACTCCTCAACTTCTTTCACCAGCTTCTTTGCCTCTGGAATGTTTACAAGATCCAATGCTAATTGTAGTTCCATGAACTCTTCCCCCCTAATAAAAGTTTATTGTTTGTTGCACAAGCATTCGTGTCTCTTGCATTTTTTATTGCTTGTACAGCGATCAGTATACTATGTATGATTTATTTTCGAAAGTACGCACTTTATTTTTACATAGTGATAAAAAATATACTATTGGTTTACAATAAACTTCTTTCAAACATTTCCCTCAACGGTTTTTTCGTGAAGTAAAATGTTATCAGTACCTTGTTGAACTTCCAATTTAACCTCTGTTGATACTTCTTCCGTCACTTCTACGATTGTTTCAAAGGTAGTTGTATCTTCCTCATGAATAACTTTTATCTTTGCGTTTTCAAATAATTCTCCGTTAACCTCAATGTCTTCAGGTCGAATTATTTTTTAATTGGACTATTCAGTTATCAAGGAACATCTGCATCCTTTATCTAATAATCCCCAATTTTTTCTCCACCTCATTAAAGTTGGATCATATTTGACTTTGACCTAATTTGATTATATTTTGACCTTTTTTGACTTTCAATTGGTTTTTGGAAAATTTCCAAACTTTTTTATAATAAAAAAATCCGCTGGATAAGGGGATTTTTTGGTATGCTTCAATGGATGTAAGTGTTCCGAAAGCTTCCGTTTTTGATTACCTCCTTCTTCTACTTGAAAATGCATTCTCTATCAGTGAAAATGTTTTATGCTTTTCAACCACATCATCAGAAAATAGATTAACGTAATGTTTTAACCATTTCCATTGACGAATGATCTAGAACGGCATAAGTTCGAATATCCCGGCTCCTGCTTCCACTGAAAGTCGGGCAAAGGTGTGGCGGAATTTGTGACAAGTTGCATGAATACCACATTTTTTCCATATGATTCAATTTGTGCTTGCATTTGACGTTTTGTTAAAGGAGTGTCATCAACAGAAATGAATAGATAGTCATGATCTAATGCACCACAAATTCCTAAATATTTTTTCAACTGTTCTTTCATTTTTTTTGAATCAGTACATAACGTAGCCTATAACCTATTGTATTTTGAATAAGCATTCGTGAACGTTGAAAATCTATGTCTGATAATCGAATCCCTATACATTCAGAAGCCCTTATACCTGTTTCAAGTAAAAGCATCATTATAGTTAAATCCCTTACACCAGTGAGTGTTCTTAAATTCGGTTAAAAAGAATTTGAATTTCTTCTTTTGCAAAAGTAGGTACTGCTTTTTACGGTCTTTGAGCAATTTAATCTCATGAAAAGGATTTTGTTTTTTAGAAATGATTTTTTCTCGTTCAAGAAAGTTAAAAAACGCTCTTAATGCACACAGCCGAGTATTGATTGTTACCGTTTTACAATTCTTTTGATTCTTCATATACAAAATGACTTTTTGTTTAATGATTTCGGGTGTCATTCTGTATATATCTACCTCAATTTCTTGTTCACGAAGAATCTTATAATTCATTTCTGTAATACTGAATTGTTTGAGGACGACAATTCCGTATTTCGCAATCTTCAAGGAATTTTTCTAACGCTACTTGAAAATCAATCGCATCAGATTGTATATTATTTGCGTGCATTTCAAAAATTTCATTAGGGGATAAATGATTACTCCGCCTTGCCAAAATATCACCTCTTTGACAAGTCGTATGATGAAAGGATGAATTAGATTTTTTATTGCGGAATCATATGAGGATAAAATAAAAAAGGATTCCTACATCTTGCAGGAATCCTTGATACATCGATATTTTCCCAATTTTCAGTGCCGATGGTGGGAGTCGAACCCACACTCCCGCAAGGGAACACGATTTTGAGTCGTGCGCGTCTGCCAATTCCGCCACATCGGCATAAAAAATATAACATTTTAATTTTTTGTAAACGAAATATTATTACGAATCGACAATGTCTATTATAACAATGAAATAATTATTTGTCAATAAAATTATTACTCATATTAATTTAAAAAGTATAAATGATCGACGTCAAAAAACGCCGATCATTTTAGCTTATTTTTTCAAGATTTCAAACACTTGCTTGACATCTTTGTCGCCTCTTCCAGAAAGGTTAACGATGATGATATCTTCTTTGGTCAGTTGTGGAGCAAGCTTCATAGCATAAGCAACAGCATGAGAGCTTTCCAATGCCGGAATGATCCCTTCCAATTTAGATAACTGTTGAAAAGCTTCTAACGCTTCTTTTCCAGACACAGTCACATATTGTGCCCGTCCGCTTTCTTTCAAATAGCTATGTTCCGGACCGATTCCAGGATAATCAAGCCCTGCTGCAATTGAATAAGTCGGCATCGGTTCATTATTTTCATCAAGCAATGTTAAACACTTAAAGCCATGAATGACGGCAGGAACACCTTTTGTCAATGTTGGTGCTTCTTCAGGTTCAACTCCGATTAACTTGACATTTGGCTCATCTAGATAATGGGCAAATGCTCCGATCGCATTGCTTCCTCCTCCAGCGCAAGCAATTACCGCCGTTGGAAGTTTTCCTTCTTTTTCGAGAATTTGCTTTTTCGACTCCTCGCTGATTACAGACTGAAAATGTTTCACCATTGTTGGATAAGGATGTGGTCCGACAGCTGATCCTAGCAAGTAAAACGTGTTTTTGAAATTTTCCACATAATCGGCTAACGCTGCATCTACCGCATCCTTTAACCGTCCCTGTCCGCTTTCAACAGGAACAACTTTTGCACCTAACAATTCCATACGGAAAACATTTAAAGCTTGACGTTCAGTATCTAGCTTACCCATATAAATGGTGCAATCCATACCAAACATCGCACAAGCTGTGGCAGTTGCAACACCGTGCTGTCCAGCCCCTGTTTCCGCAATGACTCTTGTGGCTCCCATCCGTTTTGCTAGTAAAATCTGCCCGATCGCATTATTGATTTTATGGGCACCAGTATGGTTTAAGTCTTCTCGTTTTAAATATACTTTCGCTCCACCGAGTGCTTTGGTAAAATTTTTTGCATATGTTAACGGATTATCTCTGCCGACATACTCTCTGAAATAATATTTCAGTTCTTCATTAAACTCTGGATCATTTTTATATTTTTCAAAATTCTCTTCTAAAATATCAAGTGCTTTTTGTAAATCTTCCGGAACAAAGCTTCCCCCAAACTGGCCAAAATAACCTTTCTCAACTGTCTGTTGGCTCATCTAATACTCAACTCCTCTAAAACTTTTTACACCATTATAACAAAAACAAGCAGCCGGAAACACTATTTTCTATAAAAGAGAAGTTTCTTTTTTTACTAAATGGAGGATTTTCATCTTAAATATCGTAATTATATTTGAAATGACAAATATTTAGAGGGACACTTTGATTTTAATAGCTACACTCATCATCTACATGTAAATTTTTTAAATAAATTCATTCCTTTTTGTAGGAGGATTGTTTTAGAAAGGACAACTAACATAGTTGATATTTTAACGATTTGACAAAAAATGATGAGAAATTCTCGAAAAAAAGTTGTGATATAGACCAATAAAGAATGCTGGATGGATTAAAAAATTGGATTGAAATGTTCGCTAGCAGTCTGTTTCACGATATAACGGACGAAATAAAAAATCTCATCATCACTAATGTTGAAAGTAACATAAAAGTGTTCTATAAAAATTGATTGCATTTAGATGTAGATTCACTTTATTTTGGAACAAGATTCAAAAGGAAAGTATATGAATTGCAAAAATGAAGAAAATCTCCACGTATAGTTTGAAGAGAAGAATTAGAAATAAGAGGGTAACTACTGTATACATACAATATGAAACAGCACCATTACAATAAAATGGTGCCGAGGACCGGACTTGAACCGGTACGGTAGTCACCTACCGCAGGATTTTAAGTCCTGTGCGTCTGCCAATTCCGCCACCCCGGCACAATATGTATATAAATAAATGGAGGCGGCAACCGGATTCGAACCGGTGATAAAGGTTTTGCAGACCTCTGCCTTACCACTTGGCTATGCCGCCCTTATGATGGAGCGGAAGACGGGATTCGAACCCGCGACCCCCACCTTGGCAAGGTGGTGTTCTACCACTGAACTACTTCCGCAAAATATTTAGTTTTATATTTATAATAATAACCTATGCAATTTCATAAATAAAGTGAAAATGGCTGGGCTAGCTGGATTCGAACCAGCGCATCACGGAGTCAAAGTCCGTTGCCTTACCGCTTGGCTATAGCCCAATGAAATAACAGCATGAAAAACTTCCTTGAAATAATCAGGTAAGTTCACTTCGCAGGATGAATTTCGGCTTCGATTGAAAGACTTTTTTGAAAAATATCACGAACAGGTAAATTCATCCGACAAAAGAAAATAAAGTTCCAAATCATATAATTAATAATATACATCATGGGGCGACTGATGGGAATCGAACCCACGAATGCCAGAGCCACAATCTGGTGCGTTAACCACTTCGCCACAGTCGCCACATACTTGGCAGGGGCAGTAGGAATCGAACCCACACCGGAGGTTTTGGAGACCTCTGTTCTACCGTTAAACTATGCCCCTATAGTGGTGGAGGGGGACGGATTCGAACCGCCGAACCCTGAGGGAGCGGATTTACAGTCCGCCGCGTTTAGCCACTTCGCTACCCCTCCATATGATTCACCAGTGCCGGCGAGAGGAATCGAACCCCCAACCTACTGATTACAAGTCAGTTGCTCTGCCAATTGAGCTACACCGGCATAACAAAGGGATAAAAAGGAACATACTCTAAAATTCTCATTCGTCGTCCCGATTTCAGAAAGCTTATCCTAGAAGCGGCTCAATCGGTACGCTGATGTTTTTTCATAGACGTTTATTCACCGTGCTCTACCAATTGAGCTACACCGGCAAAATGATGGCTCGGGACGGAATCGAACCGCCGACACAAGGATTTTCAGTCCTTTGCTCTACCGACTGAGCTACCGAGCCATATTGATTTGATAACCAACAACTTTTTAATAAATTCCTTATTGTCCTTTGTCCCAGTCTCAGTTTGCTTATTCAAGCAGCAGTTCGACTGGTACAACTCGTAGCGAACTCATATAAGCCTTGCTCGTTGCTCTACCGACTGAGCTATCGAGCCATATAACTTGATCTTGGAAATGGCGGTCCCGACGGGAATCGAACCCGCGATCTCCTGCGTGACAGGCAGGCATGTTAACCGCTACACCACGGGACCTTGGTTGCGGGGGCAGGATTTGAACCTGCGACCTTCGGGTTATGAGCCCGACGAGCTACCAGACTGCTCCACCCCGCGATAATCACTATGGTGGAGGATGACGGGATCGAACCGCCGACCCCTTGCTTGTAAGGCAAGTGCTCTCCCAGCTGAGCTAATCCTCCGTGGTGACCCGTACGGGATTCGAACCCGTGTTACCGCCGTGAAAGGGCGGTGTCTTAACCACTTGACCAACGGGCCATAACAAATCATCTCTTCCTGGCGGAGAGCAAGGGATTCGAACCCTTGAGACGGTGTTAACCGTCTACACGATTTCCAATCGTGCTCCTTCGACCACTCGGACAGCTCTCCAAGATGGCTCCGCAGGCAGGATTCGAACCTGCGACCGTTCGGTTAACAGCCGAATGCTCTACCACTGAGCTACTGCGGAAAGATGGAAAAACATTTCAAAAAATTGAGTTATATAACTTTTTTAAATTCCGCCCAAGTCTCAGAAAGATCAAGCAAGTAGCGGCTCGACTTGTGCGCTGAAGCCGTTACTTCGAAGCGTATTCGTACGTGCTCTACCACTGAGCTACTGCGGAAAGATGGTGCATTCTAAAAAAATTAAATGTTAATGCCTGGCAGCGTCCTACTCTCGCAGGGGAAATCCCAACTACCATCGGCGCTGAAGAGCTTAACTTCCGTGTTCGGTATGGGAACGGGTGTGTCCTCTTCGCTATCGCCACCAGACAGTGTTATTAACAGTGACAAATTTTATTATACTAATTCTATATTAAATTTCAAGGGAATTTTTTAAATTTTAATGTTTTATTCTCTCAAAACTAGATAACGCGTCATTCACTGAAATACGCTTCCGCTTTTGTCCAGCTCCAGCGCCTAGCCCCTTGTGTCGCTTCGGTCCTGCTGCGGCGGCTTTCGTCCTCCTCGCAGGCTCTCCAGCGCACTTCGTGGCTGTTCGAGGCGC
>JAUSTR010000024.1 GCA_030812955.1 Bacillus alveayuensis | reverse complement strand
TATGGACATTTTTCAGTGTCAACTGTCCAATTGGATTACTTCTTTACCTCGTTATATCAAGGACTGTCTTCATATTTCTGTGTGCGAAAGTTGAGAATATAACAAAACTGTTCTTTATATCATTTCGATCTTTATCAGTTGTCATGTCAATAATGAATATTACCGCTAAGAGTGTGGTTCCTGATACTACTATACCTAAAGCAACCATTAAATTTTTATAGCTGGTATTCTTTTATCTCCCACTACGTTCAGATAAAACGCAACTCGCATAACCCAAACTTCCTTTCGGCAACCACTTTATATCCCACTACGTTCAGAGAATTATGTAGGATCCCGAAGTAGACCTCACTCGCTGTGTAGATAGACGAGAGGGGATTTCAATCCACGCATCCATAAAGGATGCGACAACCGTTGTCATTTCATCAATTTGGTGCTGGTATTATTTCAATCCACGCATCCATAAAGGATGCGACTCGAATTGTTTCACTCAACGCCACTTGCCCTTGCTATTTCAATCCACGCATCCATAAAGGATGCGACGACCATCTGCGTCTTTCAATGTGTCAAGGTAGTTATTTCAATCCACGCATCCATGTAGGATGCGACTCCAGATATTTCAAGACTTATTCCCAATTATAGTATTTCAATCCACGCATCCATGTAGGATGCGACGGAGGGATGCTCACGAAATATACAGTTTTTTCTAATTTCAATCCACGCATCCATGTAGGATGCGACAAGATGTGTACAACGCTTATGTGGCGTTTTGCTTTATTTCAATCCACGCATCCATGTAGGATGCGACACGATGCGTAGGGGCAAGGAAAGAGCCGTCAAAAATTTCAATCCACGCATCCATGTAGGATGCGACCAAACGGTTAAAATCATTGAAACCAATTAGGAGGTATTTCAATCCACGCATCCATGTAGGATGCGACACCGAACAAACTTACACAGACGAAGAATATGACGATTTCAATCCACGCATCCATGTAGGATGCGACACCAAGCTGGTTATCATTCTGCAATGTGATTAGTATTTCAATCCACGCATCCATGTAGGATGCGACAATGTTCTCCCTCGCTTTCTGTTCCTCTTGTTCCATATTTCAATCCACGCATCCATGTAGGATGCGACGCTCTTTAACTGTGATGTGGATGATCTCTTATATTTAATTTCAATCCACGCATCCATGTAGGATGCGACTCACCGAAATTATCAAACTCAACCGAATCAAACATTTCAATCCACGCATCCATGTAGGATGCGACGTCTACTACACATACAAAAGTAAAATATCAGTCATATTTCAATCCACGCATCCATGTAGGATGCGACTCTATGCCAAATGATTGGACATTCTATAACAATATTTCAATCCACGCATCCATGTAGGATGCGACGTGACCAATAGAGCCATAATGAACCGATTAGATATTTCAATCCACGCATCCATGTAGGATGCGACCTAATCGCGAAAAAGTGATTAGGAGGGAGGTGAATTTCAATCCACGCATCCATGTAGGATGCGACCACGGGGTTATACCTTCATGGGAACAAATTACAATTTCAATCCACGCATCCATGTAGGATGCGACAAGATCGCACTTGTTATGTAGGAGTGGACTTATCATTTCAATCCACGCATCCATGTAGGATGCGACTAAGACTATTCGATACCCGACAGGATTCCGTGTATTTCAATCCACGCATCCATGTAGGATGCGACATCCCAAACCCCTTTATAATTAGGCACTTGTTTTCATTTCAATCCACGCATCCATGTAGGATGCGACTATTCGGGCGACTTTTTATTTTTAGTCGAAGGTACATTTCAATCCACGCATCCATGTAGGATGCGACTTGTATCCCAATTGTTAATAATCAATCTGATAAATTTCAATCCACGCATCCATGTAGGATGCGACAAAATGGCCGATGATTTAGACCGAATCGAGGAAGATTTCAATCCACGCATCCATGTAGGATGCGACAGATGAATCACCAGCTTTAAACGCTGATGATGAGATTTCAATCCACGCATCCATGTAGGATGCGACTAACAAACGTACTTTTGAAATCGAATCTATTTTATTTCAATCCACGCATCCATGTAGGATGCGACCAAGATTTTGAATTTGCTGAACAGTTGAGAGAAATTTCAATCCACGCATCCATGTAGGATGCGACGCATTAAAGGCATTAAACCGAAAGCCTAGTTTTATTTCAATCCACGCATCCATGTAGGATGCGACTCTCGAAGATTATTACAATGGAGTGCCGATTGAAATTTCAATCCACGCATCCATGTAGGATGCGACCATCGCTTAGGCGGTGTCTTTTTCTTGGAGGATTTCAATCCACGCATCCATGTAGGATGCGACCAAACAATGTTTTAAGAAATGTTGCTGATAATGATTTCAATCCACGCATCCATGTAGGATGCGACGATACTCTGAAGTTTGATGCTACAAACGCAGATGATTTCAATCCACGCATCCATGTAGGATGCGACTCAAACAATGTTTTAAGAAATGTTGCTGATAATGATTTCAATCCACGCATCCATGTAGGATGCGACGTAAGAAGTTGATACCTTCTTCGTATGAACAAAATTTCAATCCACGCATCCATGTAGGATGCGACGAGTGCGATAGAGAGTTTAAAAGCTTTGCAGAGTATTTCAATCCACGCATCCATGTAGGATGCGACGGCCATACTCGAAAACGCCTATCAAATCGGGTATATTTCAATCCACGCATCCATGTAGGATGCGACGCTAGATTGGATCGCTGGCATTGCTGCAGCAAAATTTCAATCCACGCATCCATGTAGGATGCGACTTAAAAGTCCTTCAAAAATGTTATGACATGATCATTTCAATCCACGCATCCATGTAGGATGCGACAGCGATTTTCGGTTAAAAGAACTTCATCTTGGTCGAAAATACGCTACTTTCTTTAATTCACTAAAGTGAACAATACAAAAAATCCCAAAATTGGAATATAAAATATAGGATTTTAGGTGCGAACCTATTAGGAAATTAATGTTCGCTATACATTCGCACTAAAAAATTAATGGATCTTCAATATTAATCGATTCTTTCACTCCTATATGTTCTACCTTAGTCTTATAATTATTGCCTAATTGATAGAATCTGAGACTATCTTGATTTTTATCAATAATACTCTCAAGTTCGAATTTTAATGCTGTAAATTGAGCAGAATCTACAATGCATTCAAAGACTGAATTTTGTACTCGTTGTCCATAATTTTGGCACACTTTTGAAACTTTCCTAAGCCTTTTTTGTCCTGCAATACTCACAGTGCTTACATCATAAGTTATTAAAACTAACAAAATTTTGCACCTACTTCCATAAAAATGGTGGATACTCATCTAAATCATCACGTAAATAACGAGCCAATAGTAACGCTTGTGCATGTGGTACTAATCCCCATGTTATTTTTTCTCCTAAATATGGGTGAGTTATCTTTTCTTGTTTTCTATTTTGCCAGGCAGATAAAAATTTCTTCCTAGCTTCATCTGTCATAATTACAGCTCCATTTTCTTTTTTTATAAAATCTTCTTTGTTTACGACTTTTTTATTAATCAATGACAAGACAAACTTATCTGCATAGACGCCCCGTAACTCTTCCATTACATCTAAAGCTAAAGATACTCTTCCTGGACGATCTCGATGCAAAAAACCTACATAAGCATCGAGACCAACACTCTCCAGTGCGGCTGCCATATCATTCGCTAATAGCGTATAGGCAAATGAAAGCATTGCATTCACATTATCTAATGGCGGCCTTCTCGAACGGGAGTGGAAATAAAAATCCTCTTTTTGCTGTAAGATCATTTGATTAAACAATTTATTGTAACTTGTTGCAGCCTGTCCTTCCAAACCTCTTAATCTTTCTAAATCTTCACACTCTCTCACATCAAGTATGATTGATGATAAATGTTGAGAGATTTTTTTAAAGTAATCTACATCTACTCGTAATGGATGATCCCTAGTCATTCTTTCTATTATCCATTTATTATTAAAAATCTTGCCAATAATAAAGTTACGGGCGATCTTTGCTGACTTAACTTCGTCTTCGGATACACGATATTGTTTCTTTCTAAGGATGACGTTACCTTTGCTTTTTCCGATCACTCTTGCTAGAAATCGACCGTTATTAGTTAAAAAGACTAATGAAATATTTCTTTCTGCACAATACCCCATTAAAGCAGGGCTTGCACCAGTATATCCAAAGGATACAATTGATTCTAAATTATGAAGTGGCAATCTGCCTAACTTCTCCTGTTCTCTTAGAAGCACAATATTATCTCCGTCCAATGATAAATAAACATCTGGTTGAGTAATAAATAACGTGTTAAGCAGTTTTTTCATTCTTTAATCTTTCCTTCAATATAACTTTTTACAGTCCGCTTATTCATTAAATTTGGTACACAAATATTATAGAGTGAACAGTTTTTACAAAAAGATCCAGTTTTTACTTTAGGTGTATATTTGCGTCTATAATAATCATGCATTTCTGAAACAATCGACCTTACTTTATTTTTATCCTCTAAAGTGATCGGAACTTCGACTCTTCGTTTTATTTCATTGTAAAACATATAACCAACATTTATACTACAAAGTAACATTTCCTCTAAACACATAGCCTGTGCTGTTAATTGCAAAACATCTGAATCATTTATTTTCGGCTTTCCACGTTTATATTCTATAGGATAGGCAACATATTTTCCTTCAGCACCCACTATTTCTACACCATTATTATCTTTAACAAATTCAACAACATCACAAACACCGGTAATTTTCAGTTCATTTGACTTTACAGGCATTGCTCGAACAATCAGTTTATTGCCACGCTTCTCTCGAATAAATGGCTTGTCAGCTTTTCGGTGAAGATATTGTCCTTCAATCGTTCTTACATTTTCTTCCCATTGCTGTTCAATATGAATGAGAGCCCATTGGCGTCTACAAAATTGAAAATGCTGAATACCGGACAACATTAAATAAATTTCTTCCTCATTATTTACCATCGATGACCACAGCTTTTAAACCATCTAGCTCATTTAAAGTGATCGTATAATCATCAATCGATTTTGGTTCTTCCACATTTTTTTCAATTTTTAATAAACGATGAACTTTAGCGGAAGAATATTGTCCCAGTTTTGAATTGTGCTCCCACCAATAAACTTTGTGCACTTCCATGCTTCCTTCAGGTCTCGCAGCAGATGAGTCATTCTCAAACAATGTAACAAGAGCTTGTTGGATTTTTAGAGCATCTTCATTTGTAAATCCTGTTTTTTCTGCCAATTGCGTATTCATACTGCCGTAAAAAACATACACACCAAAATCAACACGATGCTTCATTCCCATAGTGTCAGAGCTGCGTTTTTCATTTGTTACAGAATTTACACTTTTTGTAATCTGCATGCTGACAATATCAACAGGGTCGACGCTTGTTGCCGTATGGATTGAAACAGGACCACGAACACCGACAGATAAATCGGATCCTTTAAAGGCAAAAACTTGACCAAAGGCCCGGACATCTATCCATAACTGGCAAGCTATCTTGGCAAACTCTTCACTTGAGCCGTTTTTAGAACTCATAATTTTCTTTAATTCCGGGTGTGCTTCTGCACGCTCTTTTAAACTTTTAAAATCATCGACTTTTCGATCATTCGATTGAACAAAAATGGACTCTCCCATATCTTGCAGTCGATTTCTGATTTTCCGTTTAATGGCCACATCCGAAATCTCTCCATGTCCGTCATAATTTTGTCTCGGACGGTTTCCATTCAATGGATCTCCATTCGGATTGGCTTTTTTAACCGATAATACAACAGCAAAATCAATTTTATGATCTAAGATTGACATATTACATTCCTCCTACTTCATTAGATGGTTCAGTATTTTTTTCTGATTTTTGATATAATGCATGTCGTTGGCTATAAAAACCTAATAGGTATTTACCAGATAACTGTTTGTTATTAAAATCTTCAAATTTAATTCTAGAAGCCACTTCATCAATTAGTTTGGATAAATATAATCCTTTTGTCCCAAGCCTCATTTGATAAGGTTGAATACTTTCCTGAATAGTCTTCCATGTTCTTGCGGGGTGTTTGGAAAAAGCGTTCATATATCTGATGGCGTTAGTAGCTCGCGTTTCATCGGAATCTAAAGCGCGTCTTTCCAACACATCCGCAATTGCTAATAAACGGCCAAATAAATAATCGCGGTCGTTATTTTCTGTATCTAATGCCACATTAAATCCCTCCTGTTTATTAATTAAAGCACAGGCAATACTTAGCGTTTTTTCCCATTCCCAGTTTTCCATTGCCACTGGATTTGAAGCACGATAAAAAGCGCTTCTTATAATGTCCAGAGGAATTTTTTGATCTTTCGTATCGATAATGCACGACAAGATGCGCTCCATCAATCCTTTCACTACTTTATCGTTTGCATTCGGCCCATAAGCAGCAAACGCAATATCTTTAGTCGCGGGAGCTCCATAAAATTGAACCGTTTTCTTTTCTTCATCTTTTCGATAACGGTGAAGCCACGCGCAAGTTGAATGCCATTCAACCAGTCGTTGTAAATACAGTTCCCTATCCATATTTCGATAATAAAGCACCGCAAGACGCCCCGGGGTCGCAGAATCAAGGATTAAAATATTTACCTCGGACTTTGCTGTCAGATTCGCTTTATAACCCTCCAAGGCTTTGACTACTTCATTGGCAAATTCCTGATTCGTAAACGATTTTCTTTCTTTTTTTTCTAATGGCATGGGATGGATAGCAAAAGTATCTTCTGTCGGATCTGGAAGAGTAATTTCATCATTTCCCCATACAAGAAACACGCGTTGGTCAAAGATTTTTCCCTGCCTGTTAATCAGCCATTTCAATGCATTATGCGCCTTTTGGGAAACATCATAACTAATGCTGGCCACTTCATTACTTTCATGGAAACGTCCCCTAAACGTAAAACCACTCGTATCATTGGCAGAAATTAGTTTAGCTTTATCGCCAGCATTTCTAATTTTGTTTGCGTGTTTATCAGTGACCGGCAACTTTTTCCCTGTTACATAACAAAAATCTTCGTCGTTGTTCTTTAAGAGGTCTTTGTAGTAAGAAATAAATGAATCATACATTTCAGGATCGTTCCAAACCTTTGTCAATATAGTACGAGGTGAATAAACATTAAAGCGAACAAAAGCACTCTCCACTCCAGCGCTAATGACTGAAAAGATAGGCGGTTTGCTCCCATACAAAGATTCGTATTTTTTATCCCATTTATGGATTAAATGCCCATTAGGATCTAAGTACAAAACGTTTGCATCCACTAAATCTTTAATTAGCCGCTTTTGGCTTAAATAGTTATAAATACTTTTTACTTTTTTTGTTGCATAGGGCGATTCTGCCCAATCTTTCAATTGTTGAATATAATAGCTAAAAAGTTCTTCTTTTTTTATTTTTCCACCATATGTAACAAAATCGCCTGCTACATAACTTAATTTATCGTGAAGCGGATAAGGAGCTATTTTCGTACTAGTCCGGTTCGCGGCATCTTCTGTGCAAGGGATGACAGTCACCTCTTTAATGACTGTTGCCGAATGGAATTGCCCGTCTTCTGTGATATTCACTTCAATATGCGCGGTTTGAGTCGTATGAGAAATCGGCAACAACGTATACTCTTGTTCATTATGCTTTTTTTCCATTACACCTACACGATCTAAATTGGATTCATATGTCTCATATAAATTTAATAACCAGCTCATTAGTTCACCTCCCCTTCCAATTGTTTGAGCATTTCATCCGCCGATTCCACATTTGTTTGATCGAAAAACTTCGGATTCATTTCTTTGATTTTTCTGATTTGTGTGCATTGATCCGGCCTAATAAATTGGATAATTCCATTCTTCATCACAGGATTCCATAAACGGACTTCCATTTCGTTTCTACCGGTTTCATCTGGGTAATTAATCCCATGAACCATGGTACCTAGATGAATATCGCCATAATCATCATAAAAACCTTTACCTTCACCAAATACACACGGTTCAACATACCCTTGACATTCTCTAGTGCCTAAAAAGATATCTCTTCGTCCTCCAGCTTTCAGTGAACGTTTTAGTATGTTGTGATGCTTATGTTCGTTGCGATCAAAAGCAAGATCAGGACGGTGCGGATTAAAAACAAAATGTGCACGCACTTGATATCTCACGTCTTTTAAATACGTATAATGAGCCAGTGTATTTCCCCCACCATATTCAATTGGCCGAATGCCTTTGGATTCCATTCGAATCGCATTCATCACTCGAACCTCATCAATGATAAAAAGTATGGTGGGCTTCCAATAAATCGACTCGACAATTCCTTTCAACGCCTGATAGGTAGGCACTTGATAGGACAGCTTTTCGCCTCCTAGTTTAGTCAAAGGATCCGTGAATAAGGCGTAATCACCATAAACTTCAAATTCAATAGCGTTTCTCAATACAGACACCTCCTTTTTGTTTTTAATAATTCAATAATAAATTTTTTTCAGAAAATATTCAATATTAAAATTATATATTATATGAAATATAAAATTCGAATCGAGGTTATGGTATAATGAATTGTCGCTTTTAAAAGCGTGGATTGAAAAATATAATATATTATTTGAAAGAGGGTGCACCAAAAGTTATTGGCACCCTTTTGATTGTACTTTATTTTATTTAAGACCCCAGACCCCTTTTAGTAAGCATCTTTTAAAATATACTTACATCCAACTGGCTGTCATTTTCAAGGTTGAGACCAAATTCCTTATCATATGCTCCTTCTTTTAATACTAGGATTTTCCCATCTAGGCAGCTGACTAATCCATCATTTTTCACTAATTGTTCTCGTTCGTAATCGTAAATATTTATGGTATATTGCTGAACTTTTCTTAAAAGTTGTGTAAACTCATTAATTGTCTTATTACTGTTTAATTCAGCTATAATTTCTTTTCCACCACCATAAGGAACAATAACAGAAGTTGTAATATCATCAATTACTCGAAAATGCTCAGCTGCTGTTTTATAGCTGTTTACTAAAAATAATGGAGGCAATTTATTATTCTTTTGATAATAGGCTTGATAATAAGTACTATTTTTCTTATTGGACATCAATAGTTCAATCATTTCTTTTTTCAATTTCGGTATAAAATAATTCAAATTTGATTCAAGTTCAGTATAATACTCTTTAAAGTACCTTTCCATAGCTTGCATAGATAAGATATTCCCGCCATGATTTGTTTGGTCACGACTTATATCAATAAAAATTCTTTTTGACACTTGTTTTCCAACTTTTATTTCTTTTAAACGATCCAATTTTTCTTCCTCATGGTCTATAACATAAACATTTTGTATGTCCTTTTCACCGTGCCGATTGCATCTGCCTGCAGCTTGTGCAATGGAATCTAATCCTGCTAATGAACGAATCACACAATCGAAACTAACATCTACCCCCGCTTCAATCAGTTGGGTGCTTACACAAATTACTTTATTACCCTCTTTCAGATGATCTTTTATTTCACCTAATATTTTATTACGATGAGCAGCACACATTGATGTACTCAAATGATAAATTGGTAAATTTAACTTCTTCATTTTCAATTGAGTATACAGATCTTTCACAACTGATTTCGTATTTAAAATAACTAACACACTTTGTACTTCACTTATTTTTGCCTCAATAAAATTGGAGAGTTTTTCATTATTAAATGTTTCATTTGTTGCCTTATCAATGATTTCCACCTGTTTAAATGCATTAATTACATAATCTAGGTTTTTGACCATTTCCGCATCCGTATTTATTTCTAATTTATGCTCAACGAAGTCTAATGCTGGTTGAGTTGCAGTGCAAAGCACGATGCTGGAGCAACCATAAGTTTTTAAAAAGTTTAGTGCCTGATTAAATAGAGATACACATGAAATAGGAACTTTTTGCACTTCATCAAAAATAATCACTGAATGACTTAAATTATGAAGCCTCCTAATATTTCTACTCCCATTTGCGTAAAAAACGTTCAAAAATTGTACAATCGTTGTAAAAATAATTGGTGAATCCCAATTATCTTTGGCTAATTTTAATTTTTGTTGCACACTAATCAAGCCATCTTGATTTTCATCATCATCTATATCTTCAATAACGTTTGAATGATGCTCTAATATATTGGCATCATCTTTTAATATTTTTCTAACTTCTTCTGCGTTTTGTTCAATAATAGTTGTATAGGGGACTACAAAAATGATGTGTTTTTTGCTATAAAGTTTCGCGTGTTTGAGAGCATATCTTAAACTTGCTAATGTTTTCCCTCCACCAGTTGGGATAGATAAAGTATATATTCCTGATGCTCTCTCAGCAAATTTATCACACTGATCAGACATTTCTTTTCTTAGAAGATTAATAGGTGTACAGGCATCCTTTTGTTTACTATATGAATTGATTTTTCTCATGAGCCTTTCGTAGTATATATCAAATAACTCTTCATGATTGTTTATATGGTCATTGGTTTTATTTTCTTCAAATAATCTTGTATTCGTTCTATCAGCATCAATTAAAGCACTAAATACAAATTTGGTTAAAAACATTAGTTGCTTTTCATAATTTCCTGATGACTCTTTTGCTAAAAATTGTTTTAACTCATCAGCTGCCTTGTCAACATAATTATGAAAATCTCTCTCATTCATAACATATTTAAAAAAATATTGTTTTATCCTATCAAATTCAGGCAATTCTTTATCACGGACTCTTTTTAAGTAATTTGATTCTAAATCTGGATTTAAAAAATCTTGAAGATACGAATGATGGGAAATAATAGAATTTCCTATCACTTCAGCTACTATCCCTTTGTAACGATCTATATTCTCTCCTGTATGGAAAAGTTCATATAAAAGCTTCCCACCTGCAGTTGAATGATCAACACTTCCCTTTTTAGGAGGTGCTTCAGGATTATTTACTGCTTCTAATATGTATTCTCTAAATTCATAAGTATATTTCCCTAGATCATGAAGCATACCTGCAAGACCAGCTATATGTTTTACACCTATCTTTTCCCCATAAGATTCAGCTAAATCTTTTACTTCTAATAAATGATCTTTAACTGTTTGTATCCTATTGTCACTTTCACGAATATGTGCTATAAACAACATTAGTCCCTCTCTTTATATACTATTAATTTTCTGACTAATACTTACTTGAACTCTAAATAAATAAATGATTATAAATATTCTGTATCTATTATTTTTTATAGAAGGATACCATTTCCCTAAATTAGAAACATATATTATAAAGAACTATTTTGGGTACTAAATGAAAACCTTTAAATCAATTAATCTTTTTTTCGACTTACTCTTAAATCTTCTGTTTATCATTACTAAGGGTTCATTTTCCTTAAGACTTTTTAAAGATATTGATACTAGTCACACCATCAAATGAATAGAAAATCAAACTACGAAAGCTTAGTCTCGAGTTAAAAATATTTATTTTCTAAAGAGATTTACGATATATTCAATAATCTTGCTAATTACTTCTTTACTTGAAGGATAATCATGCAATCGTTACACTGCTATTGTTGTTGTTCCTGCTACAATCGGAATAACTTTATTACTATATGTTATCCGATTTTTCTTGTGGTTTATTCATAATCGTAATAGAACATTTACCGGTTTTTAATTCTTCTGCATTGGCAACCAATGATGATGAGAACAAACTGAAAGCAATACCAATAGAGAACACAACTGAAAAAATTGATTTCTTTTTCATTATTTTCCTCCCTCCCCTTTAGTTTTTTAAATATTCACCTTGATATAACCATAAATTTTCCTAAAATTCAACATTTTTCTATAATTTTTTACAAAAAAAAGAAAAAGACCACCTTAACGTGATCTTTCCCACTCCGTTCAGATAAATTTCCCCTTAAATAATTTACAAAAATCTAAAATTTTTTCCCACTCCATCGTTCAGATGAGTGGATTATAGCAAGTGATTATTCATATTTAAAGTATAAATTTTCCTATGTTAAAATCCTGCGTGTCACCTGCACATTGTTTAGAGGTGGGAGCTTCATAGAAACTCCATAAGAGGAGATGGAACTGATAAAACGCTAATTTCGTCAATTACTTCACCGTTTCTGACCAACTCCATTGAAGAATAAGACCATCTTTTTACTTGTTCAATCCTTATTCTTTATCCGTCGGCCACATTTGTTTTTGGTATGACATTTCCCAAAACATATATTCGAATTTGCTTGTTGTCAAGAATATGTCTTCTAGTTCTTTCAGCTCTTGTTCTGTTTTACCCTCTGCAAGCTTGTTCATTAAATTTTTTAACCATTCCGCCAGCTGCCCAAATTCTTCAGAGGCGTACATTTTGACCCATTCACCATAAAATTCGTGCTCACTCGCTCCAAGGATTTGATTTAAGCGCAAACCAATTTCATAATAACTCCACGTACATGGAAGAACGGCTGCTATAAGATCAGCTAGCGATCCACGCTGTGAAATGTTCAGCATATAGCCTGTATAAGCAAGAGTTGTTGGAGCTGGCTTCGTATTTTCAAGCTTTTCTCTTGGTATTCCAAGCCGCTCAGCATATTGGCGGTGAAGCTCCATTTCATCGTTTAAAGTGGAATGAAGGAGATTCGCAAACACAGTCATTGTTTCTAAATCAGGTGCTTTTAAGCTTCCAAGTGCAAATAAACGAGAGTAATCAATTAAATAAAGATAATCCTGTTCCATATAAAAACGAAATTTATCAATATCAAGTGTACCATCGCCGATTCCTTTGACAAAAGGATGTTTGTAATATTGATCCCAAATGTATTTTGCTTTTTCGTATAATCGATTTGTAAATAACATCATCTTCACCCCTAGTTTTCAGTCTAGCACTCTATCTTTTTTTCTGATACCATTCTAGCAAAAAAGCAGTCATCGACTTTGTAAATTTTTTTAGTTGTTCAATAGATAGCTTCTCATTAACGGCATGGGCTTCCTCTAAAGTTCCTGGCCCGTATAAAACGACAGGAATTCCCGCTTCAGATAGCCAGCCTCCATCTGTCACTGTCGGTGACATCGAAAGCTTGACATCTTCTTGAAACGCACGCTTGTGTGCTCGTTTTAGCACTTGTACTCCTGGCCATTTTTCATCTATGGAAAACGCTGGAAAAATCTCACCCCGATCTTCTATCATGGAAGAGCCTCCCCATATGAAAGTCGGCGGGTGTTCACGCAACCATGGGTCTGCCTTCGCTACATTTTTGATATGCTCTTCAATCTCTTCGATGACTTCCTCGTAATGCTGTTCAGGATAATAGTGAACGGTAATCCATAAGGCGCACTTATCAGCTACAAATGCTGCATGGCGTCCACCTTCAATGACGGCTGGGTTAATCGTTGTGGAGCCTGGTGGAAATCCAGCGCTTGTTTTCATAACTGCCCAATGCTGTTCAAGCTCTTTAAGCCCTTCGATTACCTTCATCATTTTTTCAATCGCACTTGCACCAAACAGTTTTCCGCCTGCATGGATCATCTTTCGGCGCGTTGCGTCATGAAATGTTTTTGGGCTTTGGATAGTGACCCAACCTGTTATGACACCTCCTTGACCTTGAATTTCACAATTGCTCGTATCGACGACAACCGCAAAATCAGCTGAGTATCCGCGGTCACAGCATGACTTGGTTCCGGCTTCACCAACTTCCTCGCCTACAACGGATTCGAAAATGAGATCACCACCCGGCTTTATGCCATTTTCATCTAGTAGCTTGATCGCAAATAGCGCACCAGCCAAACCGCCCTTCATATCTGCAACACCGCGGCCATATATATATGAATCCTTTACGATCCCTTCAAACGGCGGTGTATTCCAACCTTCACTATCTTCAACGGATGCCACATCCATGTGGCCATTAATAATGAGACTGTAGTGGTCAAACGGAGCCGTTCCTTTTTTCGTTCCAACAACAACGGGATCATTTTCATATAAATACCACTGATCAACATGAAAACCAACCTCTTTTAATAGCAAAGCAACATACTGCTGGGCATCATAAGCATTACGTGCTGGCGGACTTGGTGTTTGAAAAGACACGAGCTTCTTAACAAGGTCAAGCAATTCCTCTTCCCGCTCCTCAATTTGACAAAACAGTTCATCGAGAATTTTATCATGCTCCATCCCCATTCTCCTTTCATCAAACTAGATCAAAACTCAATATAACGCTTTGATCAAAATAAAAAACCCGTCTTTAAATAAAAGGGAACGGGTTTATACACGTATACTATGGCTTTAAATTGTATAATGATCCCCACTTCCCTACGCTAGCATGACCTAGATCAGGTTCAAAGGGTCAAGGACTTAAGCCTCTCTCAGCTATAACAGCTCCCCTAGTGGTTTTGAAATGTATGAAATTTTTTCAAAACATTCTTTAACTATATAAGTTGTAGCAAAGAATTTCCATGCTATTGCTTTCGTACAAGTGTGTTAATGATCCAATGAACAGCGCTCGATCCCTCGCTTTTCTGCCTCAGTCGCAAGCTATTTGCTTGCCGACGGGCATGCCTTAGCATGCCCTCCTCGAACAATGAACGCTTTGCGGGCAAATACATTTGCCTGCCGGCGTTCTTGTTCGAGGGGAGAGACAGAAAAGCTTGTGTTGAGTCCATATCATCCCGTATTTGGTATATTTACGAAAATTTGATGTAAACAAAATTTCAATTTATATAGCTAAACGAACATGTTTATTAAACAATAAAGCCGATTATAATAGCAAACATTCTTCTTTTAATCTATTTAAACATAGACAAAAGGAAAAGACAATGTTTATTCTTTTTGCTTTACAACAACATTCATGGCATATGAGATTTATACATCAGCAAAAAATGATGCTTAATTTTATAGACATAATCTTTTATAATGAAAGAGGAAAGTAATAAAAAAAGAAAGGAAGGCTAGAGCTCTTGGAAGATATCACATTAAAGACGATCCTACAAGCCTTGAAAGAACATTCAGAGCATATCGATAAAAGGTTTGACAGACTTGAATCGAGAATGGACAGTCTAGAATCAAGAATGGATAACCTTGAATCGAGAATGGATGGCCTAGAGAATAAGTTTTTTACACTTCAGCAAAATATGGATGAACGCTTTAATCGGTTAGAGAAAAAAGTCGAAGGAATACGAGTTGATTTAACAGATACACAAGAAACGCTTGATTTTGTTTCCATCAAAACATTAAAGCACGAAAAAAAGCTTAGAGAAATGTAGCTTTTCATAAGCAAATAACATGTTATGATTGCTCGTGTTCCTACCCTATTTTTCGAAAAATAAACGTCGCCATTCCCCTGACGCCATACATGACTTACAAGCTTTCCGTTTTCTTCTTTACATCAGGCAGTGAATCGCAAAATCGTTCTTTGAACCATTAGATCTGACTGAAAATGATACATGGGTACCCTCATTAGGGAAAGACTGATTATGTTTTCTGAAAGCTGGTTGCACATCGGAAATATCACCTGTTCATAAAATTTGCATGTTTTTCCCAAACACTTTATCTCTCCCATCTATTCATTACGTTTTTTCATCCTCTCAAAGTTTCTTAAAAATGTCAAATTCCTCATAAAAATCTGTTAAAGATGTCAAAGTGGATGTACAACGTCATAAGACGGCAATCTATAACTTTTTTCTCATAAAAAACCTGCTGACTGTTATGCAGCAGGTAAAAATACTTCATAGTCGTCCAAAAAAGATCTGATACTAACTTAACATAATTCGACTATCTTCTTTATTCTTTGGTCAAATGTCACGATTTGTTTAAAACCAGACTCCTTTAAGCGTTCTCTTGCCTCATCTAAAAATGCTCCTACATCATCTGGGAAATGGGCATCTGATGAAGTCGTAATATCTACATCATATTGGGCTAATATCTTTAAAAAGTCTGGGCTCGGACACATCTCTTGAATTGGGTAACGATAAGCTAGACCCGTATTGACTTCTGTTGCAACATCATGCTCTTTTAAGGCTTTTGCGATTTTTTGATAGTACACACGAAGATCATTTTCATTTGGCCGGAATCCAAAAACTTTTAAATTATCCAAATGAGCTACAATATCAAATAGTTTTGAAGAGATCGCTTCTTCGACCACTTGGAAATGCCTGTAATAAAGAGCTCGCAAATCATATTTGTTAAAATAATCCTTCGTGTCAGGATTATCAAAACCCCAACCGTTGTAGAAGTGGACGGAGCCAATGACATAATCCCAATGATAGGGAGCTAAAATATTGGAAAGCTCCTCTTCACACCCTGGGAAAAAGTCTGCCTCAATGCCTAATTTGAGCCGAACCCCTTCTTTTTCCCATTTCCCTTTCTCCCTTTCAATGAAAGAAATAAATGTTGCCATTGATTCCGTCGAAACTTGGCTCAGCCATTTTTCTTGCAGCAACCCAAGTTCATCATTTTCTAAGTGCATATATTTTTCATAATAAGGTTTCATTTCTTTAAACCGATAAAGATGATCAACAATTCCAACTTCCTGTAACCCGAGCTTTTTTGCTTGCTGCAAATAAAAATCTAACCAATATGAAGAAAAAGATCCGTCTCCCATTCTTCGGTTCATGATTTTCGTTTGCTCATACATCCATTCCTTTGAGTGAGGTTCAAGCTTGATTGGTATAAATTGTTCGATGGCTCGGACCGTCCGCTTCCACCAATTGAATGAGTACGGTCCTTCCTCTAGATGCACATGATAATCTACTTTCATGACGAAATCCTTTCTACCTTTATTCTTTTTTATGTAAGGGGGTTATGTTGCTGTCACCCAATTAATCCCGTTAATTTTCTTATTATTTTCCCATCCTTTAGGTAGAGGTTGATCACATACAAGGACATCTACTTTTTCAAGAGGGCAAATTTTACAAAAAGCATCTACCCCAATTTTGGAATAATCAGCAAGTAAAATCACTTCTTTAGAGGCTTGAATCATCGCTTGTGAAACAGCTGATTCAGTAAGATCATAATCACTGACACCACCATCAATCGATACACCACCTGCTGATATAAACGCTTTATCTACATGAAACTCTTCAAGCATTTTTTCCGTTAACCTTCCACCAATAGATTGCTGCTTCGGGTTCAGTTGTCCACCTAATAACAAAACGTTCCCTGAAAACTTTTTTACATTTAATGCTTCTGTTAAGACTGAACAGACTGGGAGTGAGTTGGTCATAATGGTAATTCCCTCTTTGTTCTCGATCGCTTTGGCAAATTCCAGCATCGTCGTACCTACGTCAATGATCACCGTATCTCCATCTTCAATGAGGTTGGCTGCTGCTTTTCCAATTTTGATTTTTGCTTCTTGGTTCACGGTTGTACGATGCAGAAATGGAGGTTCTCCTGCTTGGTAAGATTTTTTCACCGCACCTCCATACACACGTTTCAACAGTCCTTTTTCTTCTAAAATAACTAAATCTCGGCGGATTGTTTCAGGTGAGACTTGAAATTTTTCGGCAAAATCAAGCACCTTCACTTTCCCTGTACGTTCTAATTCTTGAATGATCGCATTTTTTCGCTCCTCTGGCAGTATGGTATACACGGCTCGTTTCCTCCTTTAAAACACAACACATTCCGATTTCGAAATGGCAACTTTAACATGATCTCCTTGCTTGAACATATTGTCGCGGTGATGCAAATGGTCGGCATGCAACAATACCCCATTCACATCTATTTCATACCGTAATACATTTCCTATCATGGATACATCCAGTATTGTTCCGTCCGCTGTCCATTTCTTCTCATCGTTCGGCATCTCCTTCGAACCACTTATTAATTCAATGACTTCTGGTCGAATGGCTACTTCTTTTCCAACTAATTCTTCCTTTTTGATCATTTGATGAAATTTTTCTATTGACAATAGATTGTAGTTTCCGATAAATTTTGCTACAAATGAGTTGGCAGGTGATGTATAAATATCGCTCGGCGTTCCGCTTTGCACAATATTTCCTTCATTCATAATGTAAATCGTATCGGACATCGTCATTGCTTCTTCTTGATCATGAGTAACAAAGATGGTGGTAATTTGAAATTCTCGTTGAATTCGTTTTAATTCTTGCTGCAAGTTTTTGCGAATCTTGGCATCTAATGCACTGAGCGGTTCATCTAAAAGCAACACTTTTGGCTCTAACACGAGACTTCTCGCTAAAGCTACACGTTGTTGTTGTCCCCCTGACAATTCGTGTGGATAAGAATCCTCTTTTCCGCATAAGTCCATCATCTCAATCATCCGATTCACTTTATGCTTAATGTTCTTTTTCTTCTTCATTTTTAATCCAAAAGCAATATTGTCTAAAACGGTCATATTCGGAAAAAGAGCATAAGATTGAAATACCATCCCGATTTCCCGATTGCGAGGCTCAACATTTGTAATATCTTTTCCATCAACCGTAATCGCCCCTTTATCAATTTCAACAAGTCCTGCTATTGAACGTAGTAATGTACTCTTTCCGCATCCACTTTGTCCTAATAGGGTTGCAAATTCCCCTTGCTTCAGTGATAAGGAAACATCATTTAATACTTGATTTTGATGATAACTTTTTGAAACTTCATCAATATTTAAATAACTCATATATGTTCACCCTTTATGAGACTGTTTTTACTTTCCGATTTTACAACCGTCTTAACCTCTTTATTGAATCGCCTCATATTTAGCTTCGGTTTATTTCTTAACTTTAAGATCGCCCATGTTAAAAGGAAGATGATGGAATAATACGTAATGACTATAGCACTTGTGATATGGCCGCTTTTATTTAATTTTTGATATAAGTAAATTTGAACCGTTTCAAAGCGTCCTCCAACAAGAAGGTTAGCTAATGCAAATTCACTAAACATGAGTGCAATCGATAATAAAGCGGACACTAATATTCCTGGCATAATATTCGGCATGATGACTTTTCGAAAGGCTTGAAACTTCGTTGCTCCAAGCAGCTCGGCTGCACTTGCTAATTCGACCGCATTTACTGTTCGTAAACTATTTCGAATTCCTTGATACATAAAAGGAAGCGTAATCACAAAGTATGCCCCTACTAAAATCCATGGGGTTCCTGATAGTTGAAAAGGTCCACCTGAATAAAGCTTTAATAAACCTACCGCTCCGACGATCGGTGGAATTCCGTATGGCAGCATAGCGATCGCTTGAAGAAGCCTTTCCCACCTACTGAAATACACCGTCACAATAAAAATGGTTGGAAGCATGACGACAATACTTAGCACCACTGTCATGATAATAAGAAATAACGATCTTTGTAATGCTTGGAAAAATCGTTGATCCGTCAATAATTCACCGTACCATTGCCATGTGAAATATTCAGGCAAAATAGTATGGTCCCATTTACCAGCTAATGAAAATAACAATGTAGCAACAAGTGGTACTAATAAATAAATGGATAACAATGTTAAAATGATCTTGTGGTATAGCTTCATCGTTTTCATGTTATAAGTCTCTCCTTACACGTCTCATCATTCGCTCATTGATCCACATGGCACCTAGCATTGTGGCTGCTAAAAGCACTCCAAGCGCACTTCCTAATTGCGGCTTGAGCGTTACATCACTTGCGACAAGTGAAGCGATTTGTAAGGATAATAAATTGTAATTGCTGCCTACAAGGGCATATGCCGTCGCATAAGCTCCCATCGCGTTTGCAAACAAAATGCTAAATGTACCTACAATACTTGGCAACAAATATGGAATCCCGATATGGAACCAAAACCGAGCATTTGTCGCACCCAACAAGGCTGCTGCCTCTTTCCATTGCTGCTCAATTCCGTAATACGCTGGATAAATAAGCATGATGGCTAAAGGAATTTGAAAGTACACATAGACGAGAATTAAACCCGTCCATGAATAAAGATTAAATTGTGCAAACACATCTAACCCAAGTTTAGAGAAAAGAATCGTAAATAACCCGTTGCTTCCGAGTAAAATAATATAGGAAAAGGAAAGTGGAATTCCTTCAAAATTTGATGTCATATTGGCAATCATCATCATACGATCTTGAACCTTCGTTGAAAAACGTGTAATCGAATATGCGCATATAGTCGCTAAGACGATTGATGTAATGGCTGAAATGAACGAAATGACAACACTATTTTTGATCGCCTGCAAGTAATAAGCATTTTGAAAAACCGTTTTGAACTGAATGATGGATGGGGTCACCCCATCATCGGCCATAAAACTATTTCGCACCATTGCCAATAACGGTCCTAGCTCAAAGCCGATAACGAGCAAAATAAACGGTATGAACATACCAATGAACATCACTTGCTGCTTTTTAGATTTTTTCAATGGCGTTTCCGCTCCTTTTAAGCATTTTAAAAACTTTTCACGATTACCAAAGGATTATGATCTATTAAAATGGTAGAATCGACCTAGCTTATCGCTAGATCGATTCAGACTGCCCACAAACGCTTGCATTCTTTGTCACTTTGCCCGTATCGCACTTCATTACCGTACTTGGTAAATCCGCTACTCATCGGGCTCATGCCTCGGGACATGAGTTTTCATTCAGCCTGAAAATTTGTTCTATGTAGACTTTATCTACAAACTACGATTTATTTTATGATAAAAATTGAGGGAATTTTTTCTTTTTAAGGTTCTCCTCGTTAATGGATCACCTTCTCTTTTTTTAATCCTGGCAACGTATAAGGGATCATTTTTTCAGATGGTTCAATCTCTAATAATTGACACACTAACGGTGCAATTGCTAATTGCGGTACTTCTTCCTCATAAACACCCGGTTCAACCTCTGAACTAATGATAAATAAAGGCACTTCACGTTCCCCTTGAGTTGTTCCACCATGATTACCGCTTTCGCTCATACCATGGTCAGATGTAATGACAATGTGATATCCTTCTTTCATCCAAATCGGAACAAGCTGGGCTAACAATTGACCAATCCTCAAAACTTGCTCTCGATATTCTTTAGACTCTGAACCAAATTGTTCACCTTTTAAATCGGCTCCCATTGGATGAATGTATAAAAAGTCAGGATTATATTTTCTTCTTAAGCTTTCTGCATCAGCCAATAAGTGGGAGTCTGGATAATCATCTTCCCAGTAGAAAGAACCGTATTGAATCGGTTTCGACTCATCTATTTGCAGGCGATCTTCTATGAAATCAAAGGGAGCGCGATTATATAACTCACTTACCCAATAATAAGCGGCAGCTGCATTTCTCAACCCATTTTCTTTCGTTAGATGGAACAAGCTTTTTTCTTTTGATAAACGCACGATTTGATTTGCTGTAATTCCATTTTCAGATGCTTTTGTACCCGTTAATAGCACTTCATATAAGGGGCGAGATAAGCTTGGTAATTCTGACTTCACTTTATAGAAAGCCGCCTGATTTGCTTCAACAAGATGTTGGATATATCCAAGAGCTTCGGAAGCTTTGTCATAGCGTAAACCGTCTATCACAACAGCTATGACTTTATTTGACATGTACGAGCACCTCTTCTTGCCATTTTTGTGGTAATTGTGCAGCAGTCTCTTCCCACACTTTATAGTCCCCTACTGGCTTCGCATTTTTATATTGTTCTTTTGGCACCATTTTTGCTGCTACCTCTTCAGGTAATTCTACATCACGAATCGGACGAGCATATCCTTTTGCTAAGTTAATTTGTCCTTCATCGCTTAAAATAAAATCTCTCGTTAACATAGCAGCATGTGGATGTTTTGCATATTTATTAATAATCGTTGCGTAACCACTTACAACAGATCCTTCTTCTGGAATAGTAACCTCAAATTGTTCACGATTAATTTCATCCGCATAACCTAATGCATTAAAATCCCATAAAATCGCTACTTCTACTTCACCTTTTTCAATCATCGCAACAGACGGATCTGTTAAGCTTAGACGACCTTGTTTTGCAATTTGTGCAAAGTAATCGATGCCTGGTTGAATGTTCGTCTCATCTCCACCATGTCCCATTGCTGCTGCTAATACTGCCATTTGTGCTTGAGTTGCACGCTGAACATCACCGATTGTTACTTTATAATCTCCATTTAAAAGATCTTCCCATGATTTCGGTGGGTTTTTCACAAGCTCTTTATTTGTTAAAAAGGCAATGGTTCCTTGATATCCTACAATCCAATCACCATTATCATCTTTTGCCCATTCCGGAATCTCATCCCAGTATTGTGTTTTATATGGAATGGTTAATCCTTTTTCTTCTGCTACTGGGCCGAATGAAATCCCAACATCCCCAATGTCTGCCGTCGCATTTTCTTTTTCCGCTTCAAATTTAGCAATCTCTTCTGCACTAGACATATCTGTATCTGTGTGGCTTAACCCGTATTCTTCTGAAATTTCCTTCCAAGTTTCTCCCCAGTTTGCCCAAGTGTCAGGCATCCCTACACTATTGACTTCTCCTTCTTGTTTTGCTTTTTCGATAATGTCATCCAGTTTGAGAGAATTTGCATCGATCTCTTCTGTTGAAGCCGTGTCATTTTGCTCGCTACATGCACCCAAACCTAATACACTAACACCTAAAACAAACGCAGCGATAAACCTTCTCACATTTCCATTCCAGTATCTCATTTCCCATACTCCTTTTAATGTGATTTGTTTTCGGTTTTTGTTGATTGTTTACGACTTAAGTATAAAAGTCCAATGTAAACCACATATAAATCCAACTTTAAGAAATTGTAAACGAATCGTAAAATCTATTTCATCATCAATATCGATTCAATGTAGAACAGAAGAAACGGACTATTCACGGAAGCAGTTAAAGAATGCAATTGAAGAAACATTTTCTTTTCATAAGGCCCTATTCTAAAAGATTGTTGCTTTACAACTATAGCTTTTCGACTGTCTAGGCAAGCGACATGCTTGCTATGTCACACTTTAGTGTGACGTGAACCGAACAAAAAGGCGATGGTCGGACAAATGTAATTTGACCGACCACGTGCTTGTTCGGTTCATGGACAGTCGAAAAGCAACAAAGTTTACGAAAACAGCCTTTCATAAAAGAAAGGGTGTCCCCGAATTTCATATTTTAATAAAATATGAAAATGAGGTATATCCTTGGCCTATACACAGCAACTGAATACAATCAATATAGTGGGAGATTATCTATTAATTATGGAGGAAAGATTAGAGGAACATTTATAATAAACGAAGAAACAATAATAGCCACAAGCCGAAAGGGATCTTCCCCCGTCAAGTAAAAATCAATAAAAAAGCATACTTAACCTTTCTTCGATATTCGATCGGAGGAAGGTCATTCAGTTTCGGTTAGTATTTGACGAACATCACTTATCGTACGGTGATTTTGGAATACCAAATCTTGCATTTAATTGACCGCGAATCATGTTGTCACGGATCTCTTTATCTTTTTTTAACATCTCTTTTCTAATTTCAAACGTCTGAACTCCTTCTTCAATCTTTTCAGCAATTTCCATCAATCGTTCCACATCATTGAAAGAGTATTTCCTTGTTCCTTTTTTTGTACGATGCGGGAAAATCAATTTCCGCTCCTCATAATAACGGATTTGCCGTTCCGATAATCCTGTAATTTCACTCATAGTACCAATTGAAATAACTTTTTTATCTTTATAATTGTCGTATTTGGCAGACATGAGAATCTACTCCTTTATTATTTCTTATTTTTAATATATGTTAATCTATTCTGTTTTGCTATATTTTTGTAAGAATTTCTAACATTATAAATCTTATTAATCCAAAAATTTATGTAATATTTATTTACATATTCTGATATTTTTTCATTTGTTTTTTATAAAATAATCATTGTAGAGAACTTCATAATGATTACACACGGGAGGGGATTGCCCACTGTTACGGTTAATATTCCAATTTTTCATCATTCTAACTGCGCTTATCATCGGAAATGAGATTGTTAAATTTTTTCACATTCCGTTTCCAGGAAGTATTATAGGTATGGTTTTACTTCTCATTGCCCTTAATACCGGACTTGTAAAGATTGATTGGGTTTTTCCTGCAGCTGATCTCCATTTTAAACATATGATTTTTTTGTTTATTCCACAAATTGTTGAAATTGTATTTAAACTAAAAATACTTCAAGGCCAAAGTTGGAAACTTATTGCCGTTTTAATCATCAGTAGTTTGCTAGGTCTTTTAGGAACTGGGTATATAGCCCAATTATTTGAAAAGTTTAAAAAGGGGGAAGATGAATGTTAATGTCTTATGTGGGTCATACAATGTTCAGTGTGTTCATTACTTGGATCGTCTATCTTCTTTCTTTAAAACTATTTAAAAAATATAACAAGCCATGGCTAAACCCTTTATATTCATCAACCACTCTTCTCGTTCTTCTATTGTTTTTCCTACATGTAGATTTTGAGATGTATTCCAGTGGTACTAGTCTATTCTCACTTCTACAAGGAACAGCAGTCGTATCAATGGCTGTGCCGCTGTACACTCAGTGGCCATTCCTCAAAAAACATTTCCAAAAAATATTTGTAAGTATCACGTTTGGAAGCTTTCTTGGAATAGCTTTTGTTTGGTTGTCTGCTAAAGCTTTAGAGCTTAAGACAGAAATCATCGCATCACTGATCCCTAAGTCCGTTACCTTACCAGTTGCTTTATCTGTTACAGAGACACTTGGAGGGATCCCTTCGTTAACGATTTTATTTGTATTAACCTCAGCTCTTATTTCCCTCATATTTGGGCCTAGATGTTTAGAATGGCTCAATATCAAAAGTAAACTAGCGAAAGGGTTGGCCATGGGAGCAAACGCACAAGCACTCGGCGTAGGAAAATCATTTCAGTGGGGAGAAGAGGCTGGAGCGATAGGCAGTGTAGGAATGACAATGTCTGCAGCCCTTATATCTTTTTTCATCCCAATCCTATCGATGATGGTTTGGTGAGGCGAAGAAAGGATCTGTCGCAACGTTTTAAAAATGTAATATTTATCAACTTTCCATACTCAAAATTTCAATAGAAAGGAGTAAACGGATGTCCAAATTCCTTAGAGAAGCCATTGAAAAGAAAAAACAATTTTATGCGAAAAGACTTTTAGAAGCAGGAATTTACAAAGAATCAAGCCTTTTACACCAACTAACATTAAGTGAGTTGGAAAAAATATATCAATCCTATCAATCACACAAAATCAGCAAGTGATCTTTATTCTCAACGATAATGTATTCAATCTCATCACTTCATATCTATTTTTCTCAGTAAGAAAGAACGAACTTAACTACTTGTTCGTTCTTTTTTCTGCTTGTGACTGAATTCATGCCTGCTTAGTTCATCTGATAAATTATTTTTTTCTTGTAGTAGCTGCTTTAATTGATGTTTGTTCTTTCTTGAAGTAAGAATGTATAAAAAATCACCTGGATTGATGACTGTGTTTCCAGTAGGTGTAATGAGCTTATCATTACGAATAATGGCATTGACTAATGAACCTTCTGGAAATGGAATATCGATTAATCTTTTCCCAACAATTGCCGCGCCGCTCTCCATCTCATACTCAATCATCTCTACATCAGCTTTTCCAAGGGAAATAAGTTCAAGGGAATGCATAGGAATTGTCTTCTCAGGACCAGTTAATCCCAGTTTTTCAGCTAAAATTGTAATCGTTGAACCTTGAATTAAGCAGCTTGTCAGCACGATGAAAAAAACAAGATTAAATATTTGTTGACTGCCTTCAATATTTGCCAGTAAAGGGAATGTAGCAAGAACAATCGGTACAGCACCTTTTAACCCTGCCCATGAGAGAAATAGTAATTCTTTATTTGTATAATTCATTTTCATTGTAGATAAGTATACAGCTATTGGTCTAGCAATGAGCATAAGAACTAATGAGATTAATATTCCTTTGAAGAAAATGTCCCATGTAAAAAGATCGGATGGGAAAACTAATAATCCCAAAATCACAAACATTAAAATTTGCATCATCCATGCAAATCCCTCTGAAAATCGAAAGATCGAATGGCGGTACGCAATTTCCGTATTTCCAATAATAATAGATGCTACATATACGGCAAGAAGTCCACTTCCATTCATAGAAGCTGTTATACCGTATGTGAGTAAAGCAAAAGCTGTAGCAAAAACGGGATAAAGACCGCCTGAATCAAGATTAATACGGTTTAAAGCTAAAACTGCTAATTTTCCAAAGATTAAACCTAATATAAGTCCAAGACCCATTTGCAGAAAGAAAGAACCAACCATATTCAAAACATTTACATCTGGAATCGTGATTAATTCAATCATGGCAATTGTTAAAAAGACAGCCATCGGGTCATTCGTACCAGATTCTGCTTCTAATGTTGCACCGATTCGCGGCTTAATATTTTGCCCCTTGAGCACCGCAAACACTGCTGCAGCATCTGTTGAACCAACAATGGCACCAAAAAGCATCGCTTCCAGCCAGCCAATATCAAGAATAAGCTTTGCGGCAACTGCAACGATTCCAGATGTTAACAAAACACCCATTGTGGCGAGGGAAAGAGAAGGAATAATAACAGGACGAAGCCTCTCCCAATTTGTTTGAAGCCCCCCTTCAAATAAAATGATAATAAGAGCAAACACACCAATCATTTGTACTGTTTCAGTGTTATCAAAGTCAATATGAATGATATTTAATACGTCACTTCCCATAATCATTCCAACCATCATAAAAAATACGAGCGACGGTACCCCAAAGCGAGCAGAAAATTTTGTAATTAAAACACCTACAATAAATAAGATAGCTGTAAGTAAAATAAATGTGTCAGTATTAAAAATATTAGCAAGCATATCAATCAACTCACTTTCTATAAATTTACGTCAAGCTTGATAGGAACTGACTTTTGATCTATTACTCCTATATATTGTCGTGTTTCAGTAGAAGTGGAGTGCTGTAGTCTTTTTTGAATCAGTGAAATCGCAACTCCTTTCAAATACGCATGATAACCGAATGTTTTTCGAAGCGTGTGGGTGCCGATTGAACCGTTAATGCCTGCCTGTCTTGCTGCTTCATTAACAATTCGATAAGCTTGCTGACGAGTAATCGGTTCATTCGTCTTTTTCGACTTAAAAAGGAAATCATTAAAGCAGAGTAAGCTTTCTTGAATACAAGATCGTAAAGAGTCACGAACATGATCGTTAAAATAAACTGGAGGGTCTGTATAGTCAGAGGATTGAAGGTAGTGGAGAATTTCGCCTGACTCAGTCATAACATCTTTCACTTGTAAATGCAGCAAATCATGAATACGAATCCCTGTATTAATTCCTAGCAAAAATAAACAATAATCACGAGCTGAACGAGATCTCAAATATCTTTTCATTAAAGCAAGCTGCCGTTCATCTTTAATTGCCTCAACCGTTTTCATAATATCCTCCTCAATGTAACATAACCCTATTATATCATAAGGTTATGTTACATTAAAAAGTATATGTTTGACGAAGAAAATCAATCTAGAAAAATGATTGATATTGGTAATAAAAATTATTGCTAATGATGGAATCCTTGCTGACATGGAAGAATCCATAATTCTTTAGCTACAACCACTAAATATGGATACACACTCGGCTGAGTAGTATTATAAATCCCTCATAGGTAAGATAAAAACCCCAAAAAATACTTGTGTTAGGTTCTAACGTGCTAGACCTTTTCTTCAGTGGCTAACTAATAACATGTCGCATTGTTCGTAAAAATATGACCAAGAGCATAACAGTCAAAATGGTGAACCACACATATATAGCAGCTCACCATTCTTAAGAGAGTAAAGATGAATAATATGTGGATAAATTTATAATTGAGTGCCTTATCTTATTAAGTTGGCCACTGCTTCCTCATACTCCTGAATCAGCTTTTCAACGATTTCTCTAGTAGTTTCTTGTTTTTTCACAATTGATACACCGTGTCCAGCCGACCAGATATCCCTCCATGCCTTGACATTGACTAAGTGAGTAAGATCTACATCTTCCCTTGTTTTTAAAGTGTCCGGGTCAATCCCCTCTTTTAGGAGGCTGGGTACTAATATATTGGCATAGACACCGCTAAAGGCATTGGTATATATGATATCATCCACTGCTGCATCTATGACCATTTGCTTATATTCTTCCTTTGCATTACTTTCTTTCGCAGCAAGAAACCTTGTTCCCATATAGGCATAATCTGCCCCCATCATCTTGGCAGCCGCAATGTCCCTGCCAGTTGAAATACCACCAGCCAATATTATGGTTCCATTGTAAAATTGTTTTACAGCTCCAATAAAAGCAAATGGATTTATGGTTCCTCCGTGCCCCCCCGCTCCGGCGCAAACTAAGATCAGTCCGTCAACTCCTGATTCAGCTGCTTTTTTTGCATGTTTTAATGTAGCTACATCTGAATAGACTTTCCCTCCATAATCATGCACAATGTCAATAACTGGCCCAGGGTGACCTAAAGAAGTAATAACAATCGGAGGTTTATATTGTTTAATAAGAGCTAGATCGTCGTTATACCGTATATTTGATTTTCTATGACAAATAAAATTGACTCCCCATGGCATATCTCCCAGCTCTTTTTTTACTTTTCTCAACCACAATTCACACTTTTCGACGGGTCTCGCATTTAAAAGCGGAAATGTTCCAATAACACCTGCTCTTCCAGCTTCTATTACTAGTTGCGGTGTCGATACCAAAAACATCGGTGCAATAATTAGTGGCAATCTAGACATTTTTGATCACCATCGCAATCCCTTGTCCTCCTCCAATACATAGGCTTACAACAGCATATTGTCCGTCCCTACGTCTCAATTCATAGGCAGCCGATAACAATATTCTAGTACCACTAGCCCCAACAGGGTGACCAAGTGCTATGGCACCACCATGAACATTTGTCTTTTCGCGATCTAAACCTAGCTCTTTTTCAACAGCTAAATATTGGGCAGCAAAAGCCTCATTTACCTCCACTAAATCTATATCTTTTAATGTGAGGTTTGCTAAATTCAATGCTTTTTGTATAGCTGGAACTGGTCCAATACCCATAATGTTTGGGTCTACACCGGCAACAGCCCATGATACGATCCTAGCTAAAGGCTTTAATCTATTTTTATTAACCGTCTTTTCACTAGCAACAATTACACTCGCTGCACCGTCATTAATACCTGAAGAATTACCAGCTGTAACAGTTCCATCTTTTTTGAATACCGGCTGTAGCTTGCTTAAAGCCTCCATGTTTGTATTCGGTTTAATATGTTCATCTTGATCAATGTTTATCATGCCTTTTTTTGTTTTAACTTCGACTGAAACAATTTCTTCTTTAAATATTCCATCTTCCACTGCTTTTGCTGCACGCTGATGGGACTCGATTGAAAATTCATCTTGTTCTTCTCTTGTAATCTTATATTTTTCAGCAAGGTTTTCGGCTGTCATTCCCATCCCGTGACCAGTATACTGATCAGTTAATGTAGCTTGAAGCATATCTTCAAAATGTAAGTTACCCATTTTAGGACCACCAAAGCGTTGTTCAAAATTGGAATAAGGTGATTGAGACATATTCTCTACACCACCCGCAAGCACAACATCTGCCTCCTGTAATAAAATAAGCTGTGCAGCTGATACAATAGCTTGAAGGCCTGAACCGCATAACCGATTTAAAGTAAGTGCGGGAACATCTTTTGGTATGCCGCTATATAAACCAATATGCCGGGACAGATAAGCTGAACTTTTTTGAGTATGAATTACATTTCCATATATCACATGATCGATTTGTTCAGGATCTACTTTCGACCTTTTCATTGCTTCCTTTGCTGTAGCGGTTCCTAGAAGTGTGGCATTTATTTTAGTAAATGAACCTCCAAATGCAGTGAATGCTGTTCTTGCACCATCAATCAAGTAAACATGATTCATTGAAACACTTCCTTTCGTCCTTTATTAAAAATCTATGATTCAAATACTCTCCTTTCCTTCACAAAGGAGGTATAAATCATCATGACCCTCATAACTGTCTGCTTCATTCTCATAAAATACGATTAGACTTTGTTAACTGAGCCATTTCCATTAAGTTTGCTACTGCTACATTTAAATTTTTGAATCGATCATCTCTTACTTCACCTTTTACCCAACGATGATAAATTTGCTGTAAAATTACAGCAAGCTTATAAAATCCAAATGATACATAATACTTAATATTTGAGACATCTCTTTTACTTTGTTTAGCATATTCTTCGACAAATTCTCTACGGCTATAGAAACCTGGCTGATTTGTAACAATATGAATACCTAGGTCAGGATCCTCTGATTGCCCCCAGTAGGCAACAGTAGAACCCACGTCGGTCAGAGGATCTCCAATCGTAGACAACTCCCAATCCAAAACTCCATTTACAACCCCTGGATTATGCTCGTCTAAAACGAGATTATTCAATTTAAAATCATTATGAACAATGGTTGATTCCGTTGAATGTGGCATATTTTTTAGAAACCATTTCTCCAGTTCTTTAACATGTGGAATTTCCTCTGTCTTTGATCGTTCATATCGATTAATCCAGCCATTGACTTGTCTTTCTAAATATCTATCCGGCTTTCCGATATCTGTTAGGTCAGCTTTTTGATAGTCAATAGATTGCATTTGAATTAAGGTGTTTATTAAACTTTTTGATAAAATAGGGCCAACTTCTTCAGAGCTACCAAGTGAATCAGGAATATGTTCGTCCACTACAATTCCTTCTTTTTTTTCCATAATATAAAAATGTCTTTCCATAATGTCTTGGCCTTCACTATAAACATATGGTTTTGGAGCTAAAGGAAAGACAGGATGAACTTTGGATAATATCTTATATTCACGATACATATCATGAGCACGAGGTGGGATTTCACCAAACGGCGGCCTCCTTAAAACCCCCTCCCAGCTGCCAATCGTGATTAAATAAGTAAGGTTTGAATACCCTTCAGAAAATTTTTTTATTTGCATTTCCTCATCCGGTATGGATGGAATTGATTTCCTTAAAAAACTTTCTAATCGATCCCAACGGATATACTCATAATCTGGAAAATTCCCCATAAGAACAGCTATTCCTCCTTTCATACTTATTATTTACCTTTAAACACAGATTTTCGTTTTTACATAAAAAACCTTGAGCCTTTAACAATATCCTTATTTTCATAATTGAGCCAATTTCATAATTGCTCTTTTTAAAAATACAAAAACCTACAGAATTTCTTAATTGTATTTTTAAAAACAGAAATCATGCAGCTTGTTG